>DATNJP010000424.1:0-4728 GCA_035603855.1 Luteibacter sp.
GAGGACATGCGGATGACCTACCGCTACCTCGACCTGCGTCGTCCGGACATGCAGAAGATGATGCGCACGCGCACCGCCCTGGTTCGCGAACTGCGCCGCTACCTCGATGCCGCGGGCTTCCAGGACATCGAAACCCCGATCCTGACCAAGGCCACGCCGGAAGGCGCGCGCGACTATCTGGTTCCGAGCCGTGTGCACCCGGGCCAGTTCTACGCGCTGCCGCAGTCGCCGCAGCTGTTCAAGCAGATCCTGATGATGGCCGGTTTCGACCGCTACTATCAGATCGCCCGCTGCTTCCGCGACGAAGACCTGCGCGCCGACCGCCAGCCGGAATTCACCCAGCTCGACCTCGAATTCGCCTTCGTGGAAGAGCGCGACGTGCAGGATTTCGTCGAGAACCTGATCCGCCACGTGTTCCGCGAAGTGCGCCACGTGGAGCTCGATGCCTCCTTCCCACGCATGACCTACGAAGAGGCCATGCGCCGCTTCGGTTCGGACAAGCCCGACCTGCGCATTCCGCTTGAACTGGTGGACATCGCCACGGCGGTGAAGCACGTCGAGTTCAAGGTGTTCTCCGGCCCGGCCAACGATCCGGCAGGCCGCGTGGCCGCGCTTCGCGTGCCGGGCGCCGCCGACCTCTCGCGCAAGGACATCGACGGCCTGACCGAATACGCCGCCAAGTACGGCGCGAAGGGCCTCGCCTGGCTGAAGGTCGACGACCTGGCCAAGGGCCGCGAAGGCATCAATTCGCCGGTGGCGAAGTTCCTCGACGACGCCGCGCTGGAGCAGGTGCTGAAACTTACGGGCGCCGCCTCCGGCGACATCGTCTTCTTCGGCGCCGGCACCTGGAAAACGGTCACCGATTTCATGGGCGCGCTGCGCATCAAGCTGGGCCGCGATCGCGGCCTGGTCGAGAACACCTGGAAGCCGCTGTGGGTCACCGACTTCCCGATGTTCGAGTACGACGAAGAGGAAAAGCGTTTCGTCGCGCTCCACCACCCGTTCACCGCGCCGAAGGTCGACGACATCGGCGACCTGCGCGCCAACGCCGCCAACAGCGTCAGCCGTGGTTACGACATGGTGCTCAACGGCAACGAGATCGGTGGCGGTTCCATCCGTATCCATCGTCCGGAAATGCAGAGCGCCGTGTTTGACCTGCTCGGCATCGGCGCGGAAGAGGCGGAAGCCAAGTTCGGCTTCCTGCTCAAGGCCTTGCGCATGGGCGCGCCGCCCCATGGCGGTCTGGCCTTCGGCATCGACCGCATCGCGGCCCTCATGGCCGGCACGGAATCCATCCGCGACGTGATCGCCTTCCCGAAGACCACCAGCGCGCAGGACCTGATGACCGACGCACCGTCGGCGGTCTCCGAGCCGCAGCTGAAGGAACTCCACGTCCGTGTCGCCGCCGCGGAGGCGCTGAAGGCCTGACCTTGAACGCGCCGGTGTCACTGCCATCGCCCGAGGTCCTGCTGCTGCACGGCCTGTGGATGCGCGGCTTCGCCATGGCGATGCTTCACCGGCGCTTACGCGAGGAAGGTTTCAACGTCCACCAGTTCGAGTACATGAGCGTGGCCGCGCCGCCGGAACAGGCGATCGAGCGGCTGCGCAAGCGTATCCGTGGACTGGGCCCCGGCCCGGTCCACGTCGTCGGGCACAGCCTCGGCGGCATCCTGGCCTTGCTGGCCTGCCGCGACGACGACCTGCCCGGTGGCCGCATCGTCTGCCTGGGTTCGCCCCTGACCGGTAGCGGCGCCGCCCGCGGCCTCACCCATCGCTGGGGCGGCGACATGCTCCTGGGTCGTTCCCGGGAACTCCTGGAACACGGCCTGGACCGCTGGGATGGACACCGCGAGGTCGGCATGATCGCCGGCCGCCAACCCATGGGATTGGGCGCTTTCGTAGGCGAGCTGGGTGCCGAGCACGACGGGTCCGTCGGCGTGGAGGAAACCCGGCTGCCTGGTCTCGCCGCCCATTGCGTCCTGGAAACCAGCCACACCGGCATGCTGGTTTCGGCCGACGTCGCCCGCCAGGTGGCCATCTTCCTGCGCGAAGGGCATTTCGACACGCTCGTACGCTAGAATCGCGCCCTCGTCCGTCCGGTAAGTCCAGGAATCGAACATGGGTAGAGGCCCGTCCATCGAAGGTCGCAAGAATGCCGAAGACGCCAAGCGCGCCAAGGTGTTCACGAAATTGATCCGCGAGATCACCATCGCCACGCGCGGCGGTGTGCCGGATCCCAACGGCAATCCGCGCCTGCGCGCCGCCGTCGACAAGGCGCTTGCGGCGAACATGACCAAGGACACCATCGAGCGCGCCATCAAGCGCGGCTCGGGTGCCGACGGTGGCGCCGACATGCACGAGGTCCGCTACGAGGGCTATGGCCCGGCGGGCACCGCGCTGATCATCGACTGCGTGACCGACAACCAGACCCGTACCGTGGCCGACGTGCGCGCCGCGCTCAACAAGCTCGGTGGCAACATGGGCACCACCAACTCGGTGGCGTTCCAGTTCACCCGCGTGGGCCAGGTCGTCGTCCACACCGGCGGCGACGCCGGCGTCGAGGCGAAGCTGGAAGAAGCCGCGATCGAGAACAACGCGGAAGACATCGTGATCGAGAACGGCGTCGGCACCGTGTTGCTGGCATCCGACCCGATCGCCGTCGAGGCCATGCGCAAGGCGCTGTCCGCCGCGGGATTCGACGTCGACAGCTCCGACGTGGTGATGCGCCCCAACGGGCCGCTGGTCACGCCCACCGGCGAAGCGCTCGAGCAGTTCCAGAAGCTGCTGGAACGCCTTGATTCGCTCGACGACGTGGACGAGGTGTACCACAACGCCGTGCTGCCCCACGACGCGGACGAGGCTTGAGCCCTCACCGGGCCCTTCCTCTCTTGCGTGTAGCCTCGCTGTCATGACCCGCATCCTCGGCATCGATCCGGGCAGCCAGCGAACCGGCGTCGGCGTCATCGACGTGGCGGATAACGGTGCGCTGTCCCATGTTTGGCACGGCGCACTGGTCGTGGGCGGGGAGGCGACCTTCCCGCTGCGGCTGAAACGCATCTTTGACGAACTCTGCGGCATCATCGGCGCGCACGGTCCGGCGGAAGCCGCGATCGAGCGTGTGTTCATGGCGCGCAACGCGGACTCGGCCCTCAAGCTCGGCCAGGCGCGCGGCGCCGCCGTATGTGCCGTGGTCAGCCAGGGAATCGTCGTGCACGAGTACGCAGCGACCGAGGTGAAGCAGGCGGTGGTCGGTACCGGCCGCGCCGACAAGACCCAGGTCCAGCACATGATCGGAATCATCCTCGGCATCAAGGGTCCGCTCCAGGCGGATGCCGCCGACGCGCTGGCGATCGCGATCGCCCACGCGCATACCCGGTCCAGTATCGAACGCGTGGGTATTCCACGCACGGCATGGAGACGTCGCCGATGATCGGTCGCCTGCGCGGCACTCTCGTCAGCAAACAGCCGCCGTCGCTGCTCATTGAAGTGGGTGGCGTGGGCTATGAGGTCGACGCACCCATGTCGACCATCTACGACCTGCCTACCACCGGCAAGGAAGTCATCCTGCTCACCCATTACGCGGTGAAGGAAGACGGCGTGGCGCTCTATGGATTCCTGCGCGAAGCCGAGCGGGCCATGTTCCGCAACCTGCTCAAGGTGAGCGGCATCGGCGCGAAGATCGCGCTGGCCGTGCTCTCGGGCGTGGCCACCGACGAACTTTCCCGCCTCGTGCACGCCGGCGATGTCGTCGCACTGACGAAGATCCCCGGCATCGGCAAGAAGACCGCCGAACGCATGGTGGTGGAATTGCGCGACCGCGTGGACGCCGTGGGCGTTCGCCTGCCAGCCAGCGCCTCCGGGGTCGCCGCACCGGCCGATCCCGTGGGCGAGGCGACGGTCGCATTGCAACAACTCGGCTACAAACCTGTGGAAGCCTCGCGGCTCGTGCAGAAAGCCGCCGCCGAAGGCGATTCCGCCGAGGCCATCATCCGCAAGGCGCTACGCGCCGCGCTGGGGAGCTGAGCGATGGGCCAACACAACCACGCCGAAGAACTGCAGAACGCGCACGGCAAGAAACTCGCCGCGCTCGCGCTCGGTGCCATCGGCATCGTGTTCGGCGACATCGGCACCAGCCCGCTTTACACCATGAAGGAAACCCTCGGCACGCACGGCATGACGCCGCAGCCGATGGCCGTGCTGGGCGTACTCTCGCTGATCTTCTGGTCGCTGTTGATCGTGATTTCGCTGAAGTACGTCACCTTCGTCATGCGCGCGGACAACAAGGGCGAGGGCGGCATCATGGCGCTCATGGCGCTGGCGCAACGCAGTGTCAGCGGCTCGCCGCGCGCACGCTGGGTGCTCGCCGCCATCGGTATCTTCGGCGCGTCGTTGTTCTACGGCGACGGCGTGATCACGCCGGCCATGTCCGTGCTGTCCGCGGTGGAGGGCCTGGAAGTGGCCGCACCCTCGCTGGATACCTACGTGGTGCCGGTCTGTCTCGTGATCCTCGTGTTGCTGTTCACCATCCAGCGTCACGGCACGGATTTCGTCGGCAAGGCGTTCGCGCCCGTCATGAGCGTCTGGTTCATCGTGCTGGCCTGGCTCGGCCTGCGCCAGCTCGTCGAACATCCGCAGGTGTTGTACGCGCTCAACCCAACGTACGCAGTGCGCTTCTTCATGGAGCACGGCAGGCAGGCCTTCATCGCGCTGGGTGGCGTGGTGCTGGCG
>DATNJP010000425.1:0-2610 GCA_035603855.1 Luteibacter sp.
CACGTCGCTGCCCGGCGTGACCGCCACGCCGGATGCCGCGACCCACGGCTTCGTGTTCAACCACACCATGATCCGCGTGCGCGATCTGGACGTGTCGCTGGACTTCTACACGCGCGTGCTCGGGTTCACGCCCGTGTACCGGCACGTGTATGCCGAAGCGGCATTCACCATCGTCTACCTGGTCCTGCTGGGCGACCGCAGCGTTATCCCGGACGATGACGAGGCGCGCAAGCGCTGGGTGCTGTCGCAGCCCGGTGTGCTGGAGCTGACGCATAACCATGGCACCGAGACGGACGCCGACTTCGCGTATCACAATGGCAACAGCGAGCCGCGCGGCTTCGGGCACCTCTGCGTGAGCGTGCCGGACGTGAATGTCGCCTGCGCGCGCTTCGAGGAACTCGGCGTGACCTTCCAGAAACGGTTGAGCGATGGCCGCATGCGCCACATCGCATTCATTCGTGATCCCGACCAGTACTGGATCGAGATACTGCAGCCGACCCCGCTGAGCAGCTGAGACCGGACCCGACGATGCCGACCAACCTGCCTCCGGTGACGCGCAACCTGCTCATCGCCAATGTGCTGGTATTCGTACTTCAGCTTCTGCTGCAGGACGAGACCACACTCGCCCTCACCCGATGGTTCGCGCTGTGGCCCATCGGTCATGACATCGCGGTAGACCTGGGCGATGGCAACGTAGCCGGCATCGGCTTCCGTCCGTGGCAGCTGATTACCTACGGTTTCATGCATGGATCGGTCATGCACATCCTGCTGAACATGTACGCGTTGTACATGTTCGGTGGCCTGATCGAACGGGTGATGGGCCAGCGTCGTTTCATCATCTACTACTTCACCTGCCTGGTCGCGGCGTCCTTGGCCCAGCTGGCCATCATGTATTGGTTCGAGCCCGACCGCGTGTTCCCGACGGTCGGTGCGTCGGGTGCGATCTTCGGTCTGCTGGGTGCATTCGCGATGCTGTTCCCGCGGGAGAAGCTGATGATGATCCCGATTCCTGTCGGGATTCCCGCGTGGCTCTTCGTCACGCTGTACGGCCTGGCCGAACTGGTGTTCGGCGTGACCGGCACCTTGTCGGGCGTGGCGCATTTCGCCCACCTGGGCGGGCTCGTCGCGGGATTGCTCTTGCTCTGGGCGTGGGGCGTAAGACCGCCACCACGCCGCTGGTCCTGACGCTCAGCGCAGCGAGAGGAAGTCCGGGCTGACCACGAAGCGCACGGCATCCAGCCGCAGGCGCGCTCCGGGGATTGCCGCGAGCAGGGCATCGCGTTCGGTCGCGATCGCATCCACTTCGGCCGCGGCGATCGATGGATTCACCGCGCGCAACGCCACGAGGCGGGCGTGCTCGGCGTCGAGCTCGAGCTTCGCGGCGTCGAGCGCTTCGTACTTGAGCACTTCCGCACGACCCTCGGCGATGTCGAGCGCGTGCTCGAGCATCGGCGGCACCAGCTTGGACAGGAACTTGCGGAAGCGCGCCACTTCGATGTTGCGGTCCGGTGCGCGACGCAAGGCGATGTCACTCGGACGGAAGCCCGGTCGTTCCGACAGCTTCGTATCCACCGCCACGACAAGCGGCGTCGTCGGCAGGAATCGACCGGCGTCGAGCGCGCGATCGGCGATGATCTCGAGCACGTAGACCGTCTGCAGCAATGCGGTGCGCACGGGCAGGGCATCGTCGACGAGGAAGGCGGCGTTGCCGGTTTCGCCGCTGACGAGCAGATCGACCGCGGCGTAGACCATCGGGTGGTCCATGCGCAGCAGGGGCAGGTCTTCGCGAGCCAGAGCGACATCGCGCGAGAAGGTCACCGAGAGCGGGCCATCGGCGAAGCCGGGCAGGCCATCGGTGGAGAGGTATTGCGGGTCGAGCAGGACGATATCGGGCGCGAGTTCTTCCGTGTGCACGCCGTAGGTCTCGAACAGGCGCTGGATGAAGGCATCACGCGCCGGGTCCTTGCCTTCGCGAGCGAAGCTGGAGGCGATGTCGTCGGCGTGGGGATCGCGACTGGCCGCCAGTTCAAGCAGGTGGTCGCGGCCGGCGTGGATCAACGCGGACAGTTCCTCGTGCACGCCACGGGTTTCGGCGATGAGCGCGTCGAGTTCCTGGTCGCGCGAGTCGTCTTCACGAGCGTGTTCGTCGGCGAGCGTGGCGAGCAGTTCGCCGAAACGACGCAGCAGTTCGCGGCCATCGGCCGGGCTGGAGCGGAAGGCGTCGAGGCCTTCGTCGTACCAGCGGGCGAGTACGTGCTGGGCGCTCTGCTCGACGACGGGCACGTGCACGACGATGTCGTGTCGCTGGCCGATACGATCGAGGCGACCGATGCGCTGTTCGAGCAGATCGGGATCCAGCGGAAGATCCCACATCACCAGGCGATGGGCGAACTGGAAGTTACGGCCTTCCGAACCGATCTCGGAACAGAGCAGCAGGCGCGCACCGTCCGGCTGGGCAAAAAATGCCGCATTACGGTCGCGCTGCACGATGCCGAGGCCCTCGTGGAAACGCGCGACACCCACGCCACTCTTCGTGCGCAGGGCATCTTCGATCGCCAGCACTTTGGCCTGGCTGCGGCAGATCAGCAGGAACTTGTCGGACGGGTGCGC
>DATNJP010000426.1:0-8219 GCA_035603855.1 Luteibacter sp.
TGGTGGTCGTCCGGCGCAGCTAGGGCGGGGCCCCGCGTGATGCTACGCTAACGCCCCTTCCGCGCACGGCAGCTACCGGTACTCCATCGCCCGTATCATCGCAGTCGCCAACCAGAAGGGCGGCGTCGGCAAGACCACCACCTCCGTCAACCTCGCCGCGGCCCTGGCCGCCGCGAAACGCAAGGTGCTGCTCGTCGACTTCGACCCGCAGGGAAATGCCACGATGGCATCGGGCGTGGATAAGCACGAGGCCAAGCCCAACGGCTGCGAAGTGCTGCTCGACGAAGCCCAGATCGGCGATGTGCTGGTGCGCACCGAAGCCGGTTTCGACCTGCTGCCCGGCAACGGCGACCTCACCGCCGCCGAGCTCAAGCTGATGGACGGGCTGGCGCGCGAGCACCGCCTCAAGGAACAGCTGGCGAAGATCGCGGACAAGTACCACACCATCCTGATCGACTGCCCGCCCTCGCTGCACCTGCTGACGCTGAACGCGTTGACGGCCGCGGACGGCGTGCTGATCCCCGTCCAGTGCGAATATTTCGCGCTGGAAGGCCTGTCGAGCCTGCTCGACACGATCAACGCCGTGCGCCAGCGCCTCAATCCGCAGCTGGAGGTCGAAGGCCTCCTGCGCACCATGTACGACGTGCGCAACAACCTCGGCAACGAGGTTTCGGCGCAGCTCACCCAGCATTTCGGCGACAAGGTGCTGCGTTCGATCATCCCGCGCAACGTGCGCCTGGCCGAGGCGCCCAGCCATGGCCAGCCGATCCACCTGTATGACCGCGGTTCGCGCGGCGCCATCGCCTATATCGGCCTCGCCGGCGAGATCATCCGCCGTGAGCGCACGAAGGCCCAGGGCGCGGACGATGCCGCGCCCGATCTCGACGAAGCGGCGCCCGATACCAGCGGCGCGGCCCCGACGGCCCCTTAAGGAGCACCCATGGCAGCAGCAAAGAAACGTGGACTCGGCCGTGGCCTCGACGCCTTGCTCGGCGGCGGCGCGGGTCCCGACGCCGGCCCCTCGATTGTCGAGCAGGAAGGCGAGCTGCGCATGTTGCCGATCCAGCAGATCCAGGCCGGTAAGTACCAGCCGCGCCGCCATTGGAACGACGAGGCCCTCGACGAACTCGCCGCCTCGATCAAGGCGCAGGGCCTCATCCAGCCGGTGGTGGTCCGCGCCATCGGCAAGAACAGCTACGAGCTGATCGCCGGTGAACGCCGCTGGCGCGCGGCGCAGCGCGCTTCCATGAGCGAGATCCCGGCGTTGGTGAAGGACGTGCCCGAGCAGTCCGTGCTGGCCATGGCGCTGATCGAGAACATCCAGCGCCAGGAGCTGACTCCCCTCGAGGAAGCCCAGGCCCTGCAGCGCCTGATCGACGAATTCGACCTGACCCACCAGCAGGCCGCCGATGCCGTGGGCCGCTCGCGTGCGGCGGTGTCCAACCTGCTCCGCCTGATCGAGTTGCCCGCGTCCATCAAGCAGCTGCTCGACGAGAGCAAGCTGGAAATGGGCCACGCCCGCGCGTTGCTCACGCTGCCCGCAACCATCGCCGAACCGCTGGCGCTGGAAGCCGCGCGCAACGGCTGGACCGTCCGCGAGCTGGAAGAAGCCGCGCGCAAGGCCCAGCTCGAGCCGAAGGGCAAGGCCAAGTCCGCGCCGGTCGATCCGAATATCGCCAATCTCGAACGCGAGCTGGCAGAGCGCTTCGCCACGCGCGTCGAACTGGCCCATGGCCGCGGTGGCAAGGGCAAGCTGGTCATCCACTACCACAGCCTCGACGAACTGGATGGCATCCTTACCAAGGTCCGCTGAGCGCGGCCTGTAAGGAAATTCGCATGGCGCCGGTCCAAGAGGGTGTGAATCCCAAGCAGCGCCAGTACGAAGCCATGGTGCGCGCCTTGTCGGCGGACCTCTACCGGTACGCCTTCTGGCTCTCGCGCTCCGAGACCGTCGCCCAGGACCTTGTCCAGGAGACGTTCCTGCGCGCGTGGAAAAACCTCGACGCGTTACGCGACGCGGAGTTGGCCAAGCCCTGGCTGATCACGATCCTGCGCCGCGAACACGCGCGCCTTTACGAGCGCAAGCGCCTGGACACGGTGGAACTGGACGACAACGTGCCCGAAGACACCGCCTTCGCCAGCCCGGAGCGCAGCGGCGACGCGGCGCAGGTGCGCGAAGCGATGCTGAAGCTGCCGGAGAAGTACCGCGACCCGCTCGCCATGCAGGTGCTAGGTGGCATGACATGCGAAGAGATCGCGGAAAGCACCGGCCAGCAGCCGGGTGCCGTGATGACCCAGTTGTTCCGCGCCCGCCAGCGACTGAAGGACCTGCTGGGCGGACGCAACGTGGCTGAGGGAGGCCGCAAATGAACTGCCTCGACTTCCGCCGCCGCATCGGCGCCGAGCCGCGCTCGCGCGATCCCGAGCTCATCGCCCATCGCGATACCTGCAAGGATGGCTGCGCCGCCTTCTGGCAGCGCGCCCAGCGTTTCGAGGATGACCTCGAGGCCGCCATGGCCGTGCCGGTGCCCGAAGGGCTCGCCGACCACATCCTGCTGGCCCAGGCCACGGGCGAGCGCCGGCGCCAGGTGACCCGGCGCCGCGCCTGGATGGCCATGGCCGCCTCGGTCCTCATCGCTTTCGCGGGCGTGTGCATGCTCTGGCGTCACGCCGACATGAACTCGGTGCCGGCCCTCGCGGTTGCGCACATGCCCGAGGAGATGGACTCCCTGAGCCTTACCGAGCCTATGACCGACGCCCAGGTCGAGGCCGGCTTCGTGGGCCGCGCCACGCGGCTGAAAGGCCCTGCGCCCGAGGGCGTCACCTATGTGCACGACTGCACCGTCGGCCCGTATCCGGCGGTGCACGTGGTCACCCGCATGAACGACGAGCCCGTGGTGGCGCTGTACATGCCCGGCAAGATGGTCGACAAGACCAGCGAGTTCCATCGTGACGGCTGGGACGGCCGCGAGGTCGCCCTCAGCGGCGGCACGCTCGTGGTCATGGCCCAGGGCGCCAGCCGCAAGAGCCGCGACGCCGTGGAGCGTGGCTGGCGCGCCGCGATCGAGGGTCCCGTCGGTCCGAGCGTCGGCCGGATCTGAACAGTTGCCGCGGCGGCGGCCCCATCCGGCGCGGGTTGGGCGATAATGCCGCCCCAAATCCCCTGCCTCCGGAACCGCGATGACCGACCTCGCCGTGGTCGTGCCCGTCTTCAACGAGCGCGACAACATCCCGCCCCTCCTCGCCGAAATCGCGTCGGCCCTGCGTGGACGGATCGACTTCGAGATCATCTACGTCGACGACGACAGCACCGACGATAGCGTCGCCGTGCTCACCGCCGCCCGCGCGCAGTACCCGGAACTGCGGATCATCCGCCACGTCACCCGCAGCGGACAGAGCACCGCCGTATGGAACGGCGTGCGTGCGGCGCGCGCACCCTGGATCGCCACGCTCGACGGCGATGGCCAGAATGATCCGGCCGACATTCCCAAGCTGCTCGCCGCGCGCGAAGGCGCGAAGCCGGAGCTGAAGCTCTTCGCGGGCTGGCGCGTCACGCGTCGCGACAGCTTCAACAAGCGCATCTCGTCGAAGGTCGCCAATGCCGTGCGTTCGCGCATGCTGCAGGACGATACCCCGGACACCGGCTGTGGCCTGAAGCTGTTCGAGCGCGAGACCTTCCTGCGCCTGCCCTACTTCGACCACATGCACCGCTACCTGCCTGCCCTGGTCAAGCGTGCGGGCTTCGCCAGCCAGAGCGTCCCCGTGGGCCATCGCCCGCGCACGGCCGGCACCTCCAAGTACGGCATGCTGGATCGCCTATGGGTCGGCCTCGCCGACCTCCGCGGCGTGGCATGGCTAATGCGCCGCGCGAAGGTCACCCGCACCGAAGAGGTGTGAGGCCACGATCCCTGCGGGGGGCCTGCGAGAGCCTGATGGCACCCCTTGTGGGAGCCTTTTGTAGGAGCCTTTTGTAGGAGCCCTTGTGGCACCCCTTGTGGGAGCCGCTTCAGCGGCGATCCCGCGGCAGCGGGCAAGCTTGACGCCAGCTCCCATCGCCGCTGAAGCGGCTCCTACAAGAGCTCCCTCAAGGCTGCCTCAAGGCTCAGCGCGACATGGGTAGGCGGGGCGTCCACTTGTCGAGCGCCTTCATCGTGCGCTCGCGCCCCAGCTCGATCAGCTCGCGCGCACGATAGAACTCGTACGCCGTCGATACATTGCGCGGGATCTCGATGAGCAGGTCCGGCGGATACGCGGCGAGGCGCAGGCGCGAGAGGTTGGCCTGCATCAGGTCCATCGATTGCGTCATCAGCTCGAACGCGCCCGGATCCCTGAGCTTCGGTTCGCTCTGCGGCAGCACGCGCCCGAGCAGCCGTCCGAGTTTGCGGACGTACCCTTCGTCGGACACCGCCGTGACGTCGCGTTCCGGCGGTTGCTGCATTTCTGCTGCGCCGTCGACGCTCACGGCAAAGACATAATCGGCGTCCTCGCGCATCAGCGGCAGGACGGGCAGTGGATTGAGCAGCGCGCCGTCGACGAGACGGCGTCCTTCGTGCGCATACGGACGGAACAGCGTGGGAATGGCGATCGATGCGCGGATGGCGTCGAACAGCGGCCCCCGCGTGAGCCACACCTCGCGCTCGCGGTCGATGTCCGTCGCCACGGCGGTATAGGCGAGCGGCAATTCCTCGATGTTCACCTCACCGATGAGTTCGCGCAGCGCCGCCATGATCCGGTCGCCCTTGATGAACCCGCCGCCGGAGAAACTCCAGTCGACCAGGCGCAGCACGTCGAAACGGGCGAGCGTGGACACCCAGTCGCGGTAGACCTCGAGCTTGCCCATGGCGTAGATGCCGCCGATGAGCGCACCCATCGACGTGCCGGCGACGGCGACGATTTCGAAACCGCGCTCTTCCAGCACCTCGATCGCGCCGATGTGCGCCAGGCCCTTCGCCGCGCCCGCACCGAGTGCCAGCGCCACGCGCGGTTTATGCGATGCGCCGTTGGCCGCGGGCAGGGCGCCGGGGTCCGCGATGTCGAGGTCGCTCATGGAACGCGCTTTAGTGATGATTGCCGTTGTTCTGGTAGCCCGAGAGCGCAAGCTGCAACAGGATCTTCATTTCCTCGCGCAGCGGCAGCGGCGAAACGATTTCCGCGTCCGGGCCGTACTTGAGGATGTCCATCAGCAGTTCGCGCGAATTGGAGTACGGCAACTTCAGTTCGTAACGGCCGTCGGGCAACCATTCGCCTTTCTGCTGCGAATGCCAATGCTCGTCGGCGACCCAGCGCGCGGCATGCGACGAGAAGCGGATGGTGGCCCACGCCTTCGGCTTGCCGGCGAAGATGCCGTAGCTGGAGGCGAGCAGGTCGTTGAGTTCGGCCTCTTCCACGTCACGCGCCTTGGCATCCAGCGCCTGCGGATCCGCGATGCGGTCCACGGCGAAACTGCGCAGCGCCTCGCGGTCGTGGTCCCACACGTCCAGGTACCAGTTGTCGCGGTAGTGCGTCAGGCGCTGCGGTGACACCGTGCGCTTGGTGTCGGAATTCGTGGTGCGGGCACGATAGCGGAAGCTCAGCTGCCGCCGCTCGAGCACGGCGCCCGCGACGATGCGGAACACCTGCTGGTCCATCTTGCGCGCGCCCCAGGAAATCACCCGGATGCGATCGACCGGCAGGGCCTTGCCGCTGCCATGGTCGGAAAGCAGGCGTTCGATGCGCGCCTTGAACGGCGCGAGCGCACCAGCCAATACGCCGGGATCGGATCGCCCGATCAGTTCGTTCAAGGCCATCAGGGCGGCCAGCTCGTCGCTGGTCAACCACAAGCCTGGCAGTTCGAAGCTGTCGGCTTCGCCGGCCTCGTAGCGGAACGATGCCTGCTCGCCGGCAACGCTCTGCACCGGCGCGCCGAGGGCATCGCGCAGGAACGCCACGTCGCGGTAGAGGGTGGCGCGCGAGCACTCCAGCTCGTCCATCAGCCGTGACAGCGGCACCGGATAATGGGCCGACTTCAGCAGTCGGTGCAGGGTGAGAATGCGCTCGTAGCGGTCCATGGGTGTCGCCGGCAGATGGAGCTTTCGGGAAGTGTGTCCGCGCGGGCGTGACGCCCGTATCTACGCGTGTCTAGCATGGCGTTGAGACGAGGCATCCGCAAGGGAGGAACCGCCCGCGGTTTGCGCCCGGGTCCATAAGGCGCAAAAATGCACGCTTTGCGATTCGCCGAAGGCCTTCCCCGACCATGGCGGAACCGAACCAGGCACCCTCCCTCGCGCTGGGCCCCAAGGGCCTGGGCGAGCGGGGCCGCCCTGTTCTCAACCTGTTTTCCACACCGATCGTGGTCGTCCAGACGGCCAGCGCCACCGGCTATGGCCTGTGGATGGTGCTCGGCACCGGGCTGGCGCTGGGGCTTTATCCCGATGGACGGGGCGACGTGCTGGCGCCCCTGGCCATCGGTCTGATCCTGGTGGGTGCCGGCCTGGTGGCCACCTGCCTGCGCCTGCCGTTCGCGCCGGAGTGGCATGGCTGGAACCCGGTGAAACGGATGATGCCCACCTCCGAGGGCATGATCGCCATGGCGAACTTCCTGCCGATGCTGGCGCTGGCCGGCCTGGCGCGCGGCGGCAACGACTTCTGGGCGACACGACTGGCCGGTGCGGCGCTGATGCTTTGCAGTCTGGCGACCCTGGTTTACACGGCCCGCGGCGATTCACGCGACCTGCCGCCGCCGCTGGCCTCGGTCGCCAACGCCTGGCCCCTGGGCCGGACGATCTCGGCCCTTTTCGCGGGCGGACTGTGGTTCTGGCTGTGCGTGACGCTGCAGGTGGAAACGCCCAGCGACCCGCTGAACCCCTGGCGGCTGGCCTTGCTCGCGGTAGCCCTCGCATTGGGTATCGTCGAGGGCATGCGCTGGCGCGCGTTGCGCCAGATGGCCGAAGACCGGGGCAATGCGGATAGCATCACGCGGGGTCGTGGCGCGGCGTCCCTGCTGCTCTGGCGTTTCGCGGTCGCCACGCTTTCGGTCGGATTGCCTTGCCTGCTGCTGGTCGCCCACCCCGGTGGTTCGCTGCATGCGCTGGCCGCCGGTCTGGCCGCGTTAAGCTGCGTTATCGGTCAATGTCTCGAGCAGCGCCTTTATGGCCGCGCATACGCGAGACTGATCTCGACCTAGGCAGGGAGCATGGCGCGGGGGCGCGCCGCACTGGACGTCCAGAAGGCCGAAGCAAAATTTTCCATTCACATCCGGGTAGACGATGAAAAAACTCCTTATCGCCACGCTCGTCCTCACTGCCTTGCCGTTCGCGGCATCGGCGCAGGACGCCAACGCCAACCAGAACTCGAACGCGGCCCAGAACGGTGGCTGGACGGGCTCCGGTGAGTTCGGCTTCGCCTCGTCGCGTGGCAACTCGCGCTCGGAAAACGCCAACGCCAAGCTCGGTCTGAGCCAGGAGAACGAAGTCTGGAAGAACAACTTCTTCCTCAATGGCCTTCGTTCCAAGGGTGAAGTGACCGTCACCGATCCCGATGGCAACACGGTGGACAAGTTCAGCACCACCGCCAACCGTTACGACACGGGTGCCTCGGTGGGCTACAAGTTCGATCCGCGCTCTTACGTCGTGACCGCGGCGCGTTACGAGCATGACGATTTCGGTGCCAATCTCTGGCAGGGCATCGTCTCGGTCGGTTACGGTTACATCGCGCTGAAGAACGAGCGGGCCGAACTCTCCTTCGAAATCGGTCCCGGTTTCAAGCGCTACCAGCCCGCCAGGACCACCCGCGCCGCGCTGAATCCCGATGGCACGCCCGTCGTCGACGGCGAGGGCAATCCCATTTCCGTTCCGTATACGCCGGATGCCGAAAGCGAAGTGGTCGGCCGTGGCCTGGTCAACGCGAAGTACCGCCTCACCGACAACACGGCGCTGGAAGACACGCTGCTGGTGGAAGCGGGCTCGAAGAACCAGTACTACCAGAACGACATCGGTCTCTCGGTCAGCATGACGAAGAAGATGGCGCTGAAGATCGGCTACCAGATCCGCTACAACAGCGACACGCAGCCGGGCACGGTCAGCACCGACAAGCTGACGACGACGAACCTCGTTTACAACTTCTGACGAGTTGCCCGGCCCAACTGGTCGGGCGATGCAGCATCCATCGCTGCTGCAAGCCATCGCCGCTGAAGCGGCTCCCACACAAAGCCGGGGGTGACCTCTGCTTTCTGTGGGAGCCGC
>DATNJP010000427.1:0-4204 GCA_035603855.1 Luteibacter sp.
AACCGACCACCATCGGGCGCTTGGCCAGCATCGCCTCGAGGGTTGCCGTGCCCGAGGCGAGCAGGACCACATCGGCGGCGAGCATGACCTCATGGGCATGGCCGTCGGTCAATAGCGGTGGCGTGCCCGGGAAGTCCGTCAGCAGGGTCTTCAATCGCGCAAGGACGCGCTCGTTCGCGGCCGGCACCACGATGCGCAGGTTGGGCATGGCGGTGGCCACACGCTTCGCCGCTTCGATGAAGATGGCGCCGACGCGGTCGATTTCGCTCGGGCGGCTGCCGGGGAGCACGGCGAGAACCGGTGCATCGTGCGGCAGACCGAGCGCGTCGCGAGGCGCGGCCCGGTCGGACACCATCGGGAACCGGTCCGCGAGGGGATGGCCGACGAAACGCGCGTCGATTGCGTGCTTGGCGTAGATCGGCGGTTCCATCGGGAACAGGCAGAGCACGCGGTCGGCGGACTGGCCGATCTTCTCCGCACGCTTTTCGCGCCATGCCCACACCGATGGGCTGACATAGTGGATCGTTCGCAGTCCCGCGGCCTTGAGCTTGCGTTCCACACCGAGATTGAAGTCGGGCGCGTCGATCCCGACGGTGACGTCCGGGCGTGCGGCCATCAGTTTGCCGAGCAGACCCTTGCGCAGGCGGAGCAGGCGCGGGAGGTGCTTGACCACCTCGGCGAAGCCCATGACGGACAGTTCGCGGATGTCGTACCAGGACTCGAAGCCACGGGCCATCATGCGAGGGCCGCCGATACCGACGAAGCGCGCCGCGGGAAAGCGCTCGCGCAGGGCGTCGATCAGATCCGCACCCAGCTGGTCGCCGGAATCCTCGCCGGCGATCAGGGCGATCGTCGGCGAGGCAGGGGAAGGGGGCGTCGGCTGCATGACGTCAGCGCGCGAGCGAGCGCTCGCTGCGGTCGAGGAATTCGAGCATCTGGCGCACGTCTTCGCTGGTCTCGGCCTGCGCGAGCAGCTGTTCGCGTGCCTCGGCCAGAGGCAAGCCGCCCATGTACAGCGTGCGGTACGCCCGCTTGATGGCGGCGATACGCGCGGTATCGAAGCCGCGGCGCTTCAGGCCTTCGCTGTTGATGCCACGCGGACGACCGCGCGTTTCATTGGCCATCATCACGAAAGGCGGCACGTCGGAACCGACCAGGCAGCCCATCCCGATGAAGGCGTGGGCGCCGACCTTGCAGAACTGATGCACGCCGGAATAGCCCGACATGATCGTCCAGTCGCCGATGTCGGCGTGCCCGGCAAGCGCAGAGTAATTGGAGAACACCACATGGTTGCCAACCTGGCAGTCATGCGCGATATGCACGTAGGCGAGCAGCCAGTTGTCATTGCCGATACGCGTGATTCCGCCGCCATCGCCCGTGCCACGATTGATCGTGACGAATTCGCGGATGAGGTTACGGTCACCGATGATGACTTCGGTGCGTTCGCCTTGCCACTTCTTGTCCTGCGGCGGACCACCGATGGACGCGAACTGCGAGATGCGGTTGTCGCGTCCGATCACGGTCGGACCCTCGATCACCACGTGCGGACCGACGGTCGTGCCCTCGCCGATGACCACGTCGGCACCGATGATGCTGTATGCACCGATGCTGACGTTGTCCGCGATGCGCGCGGACGGATCGATCTGCGCGGTGGCGTGGATCATTTGTCGCTCCTTGCCGCACACATCAGTTCGCAGCAGGCGACGACCTTGCCATCGACCAGGGCCTTGGCCTCGAAGAGGCCCATGCCGCGGATGAGGCGCTTGAGCGAGACCTCCATGCGCAACTGGTCACCCGGGGCCACCACGGCGGAGAAGCGCGCGTTGTCGACCTTGACCAGGTAGAACAGCGGGCTGCCCGCATGGCCGTCGATCTGGCTGGTGATCTGCGTGAGGAGGCCGGCGGTCTGCGCCATGGCCTCGACGATCAGCACACCCGGCATCACCGGGTGGCCGGGGAAATGACCCTGGAAGAACGGCTCGTTGATCGTGACGTTCTTGATCGCCGTGATGGATTTGCCGGGCTCGATCTCGATCACCCGGTCCACCAGCAGGAACGGATAACGGTGCGGCAGGAGCCGCTGGATCTGCTCCACGTCCACCGGGAGCGTCACGGCAGCTTTCAATTCGGTCATTGCCCTTTGTCCTTTTCCAGCGCCGCCAGGCGGCGCGCGTACTCGTCGAGATGTTTCATGCGCGCCGCGTTCCGCCGCCACAGGCGATTTTCCTGCAGCGGGGAGCCGGACGAATATTCGCCGGGTTCCCTGATGGATGCCGTCACGAGGCTTTTGGCCGTGATGGTAACCCGGTCGGCCAGTTCGAGGTGGCCGAGGACGCCCGCATTGCCGCCGATGAGGCAATAACGGCCGATTTTCGCGCTGCCGGCGACGGCCGAACAGCCGGCCATGGCGGTGTGCGCGCCGATATGCACGTTGTGGGCGATCTGGATCTGGTTGTCGAGGCGCACGTCTTCCTCGAGGACGGTGTCCTCCAGTGCGCCACGATCGATGGTCGTGTTCGCGCCGATTTCGCAGTCGTCGCCGATGCGCACGCCGCCCAGTTGTGGCAGCTTCACCCAGTGGTCGCGGTCGAAGGCCAGGCCGAATCCGTCCGAGCCGATCACGGCACCGGGATGGACCAGCACGCGCTTGCCCAGCGTGACGCGGATGACCAGGGTGACCCGGGCGACAAGGCGGCTGCCGGCACCGACGACGCACCCTGGACCGATCGTGCAATGGGGCCCCAGGATCGCGCCTTCCTCGATGACCGCGCCGTCCTCGACGACGCAGCACGGACCGATGCTGGCCGTGGGATGGATCCGGGCGGAAGGGGACACGACCGCGCTGGCATGGATGCCGCGAGGCGCGGCGGCGTGTTTCTCGAACAGCGCGGCGATCTTCGCGTAGGCGACGTAGGGATCCTTCGCCACGAGCGCCGCACCCTTGCGCAAGGGCAGGGCGTCGGCATGCAGTACCACGATGCCGGCCCTGGAATCGGCCAGCTGCGAGGTGTATTTCGGATTCGAGAGGAAGGTGAACTGGGACGGCGTCGCCGCCGACAGCGTGCCGACGCCGTCCACGACGGTGGCCGGATCACCATGGGCTTCCAGGTCGAAGCGCGTGGCCAGTTCGGCCAGGGTGTACTGCGGATTTCCGCTCACGGAAAAGCTCCCAAAAGAAAGGGGTGGCGAGACGCGTGCCCGGCCACCCCTTTCATTCTACAGGCTCCTTGCGCGAAGCCTGTTTCGCCTCGCGAAAGGCTGTCGCGCGCAGGGCGCGCTCCTACGCGTACTTAGAACGTGTTGCCGAAGGTGAACTGGATGCGCTCGACGAAGCGGCTGTCCTCGTCCTTCTTACGGAACGGCACGGCGAAGTTGATGATCAGCGGGCCGATCGGTGCCTGCCACTGCAGCGACAGACCCGTCGAAGCGCGCAGGTCGCTGGCGTCGAACGAACCGTAGTCCTTGTAGACGTTACCGACGTCGACGAACCAGGACACGCGGGCCGTGTTCACGTCTTTCAGGAACGGCAGCGGCAGGAAGACCTGCGCCGTGCCGAGCACCTTGAACGCGCCACCGACCGGCTGGCCGTAGCTGTAGTAACCGCCCGTGCACTGGCCCTTGCTGTTCGGGACCGAGGTGGTGCTGCCACCGTCGCAGAGACGGGGGCCGAGGGTGTTGTCCTGGAAGCCGCGCACGTCGCGCACACCGCCGGCGTAGTAGTTCTCCCAGAACGGGAATTCCACCTTGTCGCCCTTGCTGTAGAGCTTCGCGCCACGGGTGCCGTCCGGATTGATCGCGTAACCGTCGTTGTCGTACGTCTGGCCGTAGGTCTTGCCATAACCGATCTGGCCATCGAGGTAGAGCACGAAGCCCTTGCCCACCGGCCAGTAGTGGTTGGCTTCGCCGAACAGCTTGTAGAACTGTACGGTGGAGCCCGGAAGCGAACCGGAAACCGATGCGGTGAGCTGGCCGCCGCGGGTCGGCGCCCAGTAGCTGTTCCGCGTGTCATGGGTGTAACCCAGGCTCGAAGTCCACGAGTGGATGGTCTTGTTACCCAGCGCGTTCTGGTAGGCCACGAGCTGCTGCGGCGTATAGAACGAGGTGTTGATCAGGTTCGAGCTGACACCCAGGCTCGTCGTCAGCGAGTCGAAGTCGCTGATCGGCACCGACAGCGTCGTTTCGAACGACTTGGTGCTGTAGGTGT
>DATNJP010000428.1:0-8448 GCA_035603855.1 Luteibacter sp.
CCCAGGCGGTCGGTGAGCCAGCCGAAGAACAGCGCCCCCACGACGGCACCGACGAGATAGAGGCTGCCGGTGAGGCCGACCTGCGTGTCGGTGAGATGCAGCACGGGACTCGATTTCAGCGCACCCGCGATCGATCCGGTAATGGTCACCTCGAGACCGTCCAGCACCCAGGTGATGCCAAGCGCGACGGCCACCAGGGTATGGAATCGTCCCCAGCGCAGCCGGTCGAGCCGCGCGGGGACATCGGTTTCCACGATCTCGTCGCGGACATCGCTGCGTCGATTCATGCCCCGACCCTAAGGGGCATGAAGTCATCGGGATGTCAGCGCGGTACGCGATAGCCGCCCGGTACGCCTTCGGGAGACAACGTGAGCTGCCACAGCTGGTCGCGCCGGCTGCGGAACACGCCCGCCGAACAGCCGAGGTAGAACAGCCACATGCGGCGGAAGCGCTCGTCGTAGCTGGCCGACAGGCGCGGCCACGCCGCATCGAAGTTGGCCCGCCAGGCCATGAGGGTGCGGTCGTAATCGGTACCGAAGTTGTGCCAGTCCTCGACCACGAACAACCCTTCCAACGCGGTCGCGACCTGGCTCATCGCCGGGATGACGGAGTTCGGGAAGATGTACTTCTCGATCCAGGGATCGGGCCGCCCCGGGGCGCCATTGCTGCCGATGGAATGGAGGAGGGCGAGCCCGCCGGGTTGCAGGCAACGCCGCGCCACTTCGAACCAGCTCCGGTAGTTCTTGCCGCCGACGTGTTCGAACATGCCGACGGAAAGCACAGCGTCGAATCGTTCGTCGAGTTCGTGGTAATCCTGCAGGCGGATCTCGATGGGAAGGCCCTTGCAGAGCTCACGGGCGAACGCGGCCTGTTCCTTCGAGATGGTGACGCCGACGCCGCTCACGCCATAGCGCTCGGCCGCGAACTTCAGCGCTTCGCCCCAGCCGCAGCCGATGTCGAGGATGCGCTGCCCGGGTTTCAGCTGGAGCTTTCGGCAGATCAGGTCGAGCTTGGCTTCCTGCGCATCGTCGAGGTTGTCGGTGTTGGCCCAGTATCCGCACGAATACACGAGGCGCTTGCCGAGCATGGCTTCGAACAGGTCGTTGCCCAGGTCGTAGTGCTGGCGGCCCACGTCCCACGCGTGCTCGCCGCGCTGCATGTTGATGAAACGTGCCTTGAGGTGGGCGAGCAAGGTGTCGAGCGTGCGTAGCGATTCGTCCAGGTGGGACGAGAGCACCCGGGCGAAGAACCCGGGCATGTCCGCGACATCCCACCAGCCGTCCATGTAGGACTCGCCGAGCCCCAGCGAACCATGCGCGAATACCCGGGCATACGTTCGCTCGTCGTGGATGACGATATCGGTGGGCCGGTTACCGCCGATGGTGACCCCTGCCTGCTCGAGCAGGTCCTGTGCACGTGCCTTGAGAGAAGAAGAATCGTGGTTCATCGATTGATTCCTGGTGACCCTCTCGCCGCCCCGCGCGGCGTGGCGCTTACTGGAAGTGCTTCAATACCCCGCGTGTGATGGTCAGGCCGGCGATCGTCATGACGATGGAGCCGACCAGGTGCAACCCGACGTGCGCGGCGAACCACGCGTACTGCTGACGCAGCAGCAAGCCCGTCGTCTCGGCCGAGAAGGTCGAAAACGTGGTGAGGCCGCCGAGGAATCCGGTGGCGACCAGCAGGCGTACTTCGACGGGCAGCGTCTGGAAGTGGTCGAACACGCCGAGGGCGACGCCCATCAGCAGGCCACCGACAAGGTTGGCCGCAAGCGTGCCTAAGGGGAGCGTGGGGAACAGCGGGTTGAATACGACCGCCAGCCACCAGCGGAGCCAGCAGCCGAGGATGCCGCCGACGCCGACGGCCAGGAAACCGGTGTAACCCACGTCACCTCCAATGGGGGATCGATGACTCGATTATGGGCCTTTGTCCCGCCGACGGCGAGGACGCAGCCTCTTGCGGCTATACTCGCCTGACTTCCCCCGCACGGCCTTGCAGGTCCATGTCCTCCGCGACCCGCGACCCGCGTCGCTATCTGCCGATGTTGCTGGCGGCCCTGGCGATGATCGGGCCGTTCTCCATCGATGCCATCTTCCCGGGCTTCCCGGACATCGGCCGTGACTTCGCCGTCGGCGACGTGGCCCTGCAGCAGCTGTTGAGTGTCTACCTCCTGGCCTACGCGGTGATGAGCCTGTTCCATGGCGCGCTGTCGGACGCCTATGGGCGCAAGCCGGTCATCGTCATCGGCATGGCCGTGTACACCGTGGCGTCGGTCGGTGCCGCGATGGCGCCTAGCTTCGCCTTCCTCCTCGGCTGTCGCGTCTTGCAGGGCATATGCGGTGGCGCCGGCATCGTGGTCGGTCGCGCCGTGGTCCGCGACACGATGCAGGGCGAGGAAGCCCAGCGGATGATGTCGAAGGTGATGATGATCTTCGGCATCGCGCCGGCGATCGCGCCGATCGTCGGTGCGTGGCTGTTGGGCATCGATGGGTGGCGGGGAATCTTCTGGGCCCTGTCGGCATTCACGACGGCGTTGACCCTGGGCGTGGCGTATTTCCTGGTGGAGTCCCATCCGGAGGAACGGCGCACGGTATTCCGCCCGCGCCCGCTGCTGGCGAGCTACCTGCGCATCGCCCGCGACCTGCCTTTCTGGCCGCTGGCAGTCGCGAGTTCGATCAACTTCGCGGGCTTGTTCCTCTATGTCGCCTCGGCGCCCCGTCTGATCCGCGATCTGCTGCACCTCGGGGCCGATGGGTTCCCCTGGCTGTTCGTTCCCGTGGTCACGGGCATGGTCACGGGCGCGTTCATCTCGGGCCGCGTGGCCGGCCGGGTGAGCGCGGCGCGGACGGTCGCCTGGGGCTATGTGGCGATGCTGTCGTCATGTGCGTTGAGCCTGATCCTGGCCGTGACGCTGGATGCGCCGCGCGTGCCCTGGTCGACGCTGCCGCTGGTGCTCTACGGCTGCGGCGTGCAGTTGGCCTTCCCGACGCTGACCTTGCTGTTGCTCGATCGCTTTCCCGACCAGCGTGGCAATGTCTCGTCGGTGCAGGCTTTCGGCAGCCTGATCCTGACGGCACTGGTCGCGGGCGTGCTGTCGCCGGCGCTCTCCGGCAACATGCTGAGCCTCGCCATCGGCGCCACGTCGCTGTGCGCGATCGGACTGGCGGGCTGGCTGTGTTACGTGCACCTGGAGCGCCGCCGCGTTTCCCGCGCCAGTGCAGGCGCCGCATCGAGCGTGGTCTCTCAGATCGAGCGCAACGAGCCGGGCTGAACGCCGACGGGTTGTCTCCGGCTAACCGGTGGGCAATCCGCGGTCGCGCAGGAATGCCTGCGCCTCGCCGGCATCTTGTTCAAACCATGCGCGCGTGGAGCCGAGGCGATACGTGTAGCCCCAGCGGTCCATGTCTTCCATCAGTCGCGCCGAGCCCACGGAGGGCAGGTAACCCGCGAGGACGATCTGCAGGTAGCAGGTGGCGTCTTCTTCCTCGATGGAATCGGTGGCGTCGGTGTGGACCTGTGCGCGTTTTTCCTCGGGAAGAACGATGAGGTGGCAGGCTTCGTGGAGAAGCGAGTGCACGGGCGTGTCGGCGCGAGCGTAGACGGTCGTGCCGATGATGCCGGCTTCGGTGTCGCCCCAGAAGCTGCCGGGAATGGCTTCACCATCGGCGACGGCAATCAGTTGCAGGCCGTGGCGTGCCAGCAGGGCGCGGGGTTCGTCGAAGCCGATCTCGCCGACGCGCAGGACGGCGTCGGAGGGATCGGTGCCGGGGGCCACGTGGGCCCCGGCGGGATGGTCGCTCATGAGCGGATCAGGTGGCCGAGGCGGCCGGCTTGCCGATGGCATTGCCATCGGGCAGGGCGACGGACAGCTCCAGGACCTCGTGACCGCTGTCGCGTTCGAGGCTGACGTTCACGGCCTCGACGTCGACATTGACGTACTTGCGGATGACTTCGAGCAGCTCGTTACGCAGGAGCGGCAGGTAGTCGGGGCCGCCGCGCGTGGAGCGCTCCTGGGCGACGATGATGCGCAGGCGTTCCTTGGCCACACCCGCGCTTGGCTCGGGCTTGCGCTTCAGGAAATCGAGGATACCCATGCTCAACCTCCGAATACGCGCTTGAGGAAGCCCTTCTTGACCGGCTCGAGGAAGCGAAGCGGACGCTCTTCGCCAAGGATGCGGGCGACGGTGTCCTTGTAGGCGGCACCGGCGTTCGAATTGTCGTCGAGGATCACCGGCACGCCCGCGTTGGACGCGGCGAGCACGTTCTCGGACTCCGGGATGACGCCGACGACCGAGATGCCGAGGATTTCCTCGACATCCTTGACGCTGAGCATCTCGCCGGCTTCGACGCGATTCGGGTTGTAGCGCGTGAGCAGCAGGTGCTGCTTGATCGGCGCTTCGCCCTTTTCGGCGCGGCGGGTCTTGCTCGAGAGCAGGCCGAGGATGCGATCGGAATCGCGCACCGAGGAAACTTCCGGATTGACGACGACGACGGCGTGGTCGGCGAAGTACATCGCCAGGTGCGCGCCCTTCTCGATGCCGGCCGGGGAGTCGCAGACGACGAAGTCGAAGTTTTCCTTGGTGAGTTCGTCGAGAACCTTCTCGACGCCTTCCTGGGTGAGGGCGTCCTTGTCGCGGGTCTGCGAGGCGGCGAGCACGAAGAGGTTTTCGTGGCGCTTGTCCTTGATCAGCGACTGCTTGAGGGTGGCTTCGCCGTGCACGACATTGACGAAGTCGTACACCACGCGGCGCTCGCAGCCCATGATGAGATCGAGGTTGCGCAAGCCGACGTCGAAGTCGATGACGGCCACCTTCTTGCCCTGCATGGCGAGGCCGGTGGCGAGGGAGGCGCTGGTGGTGGTCTTGCCGACTCCGCCCTTGCCCGAGGTGACGACGATGATTTCAGTCAAGAGATGTCTCCGAGTGTTGCCAGCGACGGCGACTGCATTACAGCCGCGCGATCATGAGTTTTCCATTGTCTAGCCAGCATTGCACGGGCTGGCCTTCGAATTCTTTCGGCATGTCTTCGAACACGCGGTAATGACCGGCGATCGCGACCAGTTCGGCGCGGAAGTCGGAACAGAAGATGCGTGCGGATTCGTCACCCTGCGCGCCGGCCATGGCGCGGCCGCGCAGGCTGCCGTAGATGTGGATGGAGCCGTCCGCGATCACTTCGGCACCATTGGCCACGGCTGCCGTGACGACGAGGTCGCGGTCGCGCGCGTAGACCTGCTGGCCGGAGCGCACCGTGCTTCCACTGTGATGCTGCGCGGTGATGCTGCTGCCGGCGTCGGCATTGGGTTCCATGGGGGCCTGGGCACGCGGTGCTTCGCTGCGCGCCGAAGCGGCGGGTACCGTGGCCGGGGCCGCATCGCCGTGGCCCGGCTCGTACTGGGCGCGGAACTTGGCGATCAGGGGCAGGCACATGCGTTCGGCGAGGGCCTCGGTCTCGGCCGTGCCATAGGCGATGCCCACGGGGAGCATGCCGGCGCTGCGGATGGCTTCGAGCAGGGCATCGACCATGCCGTCATCCGGCAGTTTGGGCAGGTGCGAGAGATCGAGCACCACCGCCGCGCGGTTGAACATCTGCGGTGCCGAGCGCACGCGGCGCTCCAGTTCTTCCACCAGGGCGGCGGCATCGACGCGGCGGATGCGCACGCAGGCGATGCCCACCTGGCCGAAACGCAGGTCGCAGGCGGCCTCGAGGGATTCGGCGCGGGCGCTCATGCCGTCACTCCCAGGCCGTCGACCGGACGTTGGCGCTCAGCCAGCCAGGCCACGGCGGGGAGGCCGCCCTGTTCGAGGTAACGCTCACGCACGAAGGGGAAGCTGGGCAGTTCGCGGGCGAGCAGGCTCACCTTCGGGCCGGCGTCGCCCATCTTCTGCTGGCCCACTTCCTGGAAACCCATGGTGCCGTGGAACAGCACGGTCTGGTCGTTGCGTGGTTCGAGGAAGACCTCGCAGGTCAAAAGCGGCACACGTACCTCTGCATAGCTCTGCACATCGCAGTAGAAAATCCGGCCCAGGCCGTGACCGCGCGATTCGGAAGCGATCACGATGCGATCGATGTACACGAAGCTTTCGTAATGGGCCTGGAACCAGCGGAAATTGGGACTGTCGTACCCGGCGTCCGGGCGCATGGCGATCAGGAATCCGAGGATGCGCCCGTCCTGCTCGGCGACGCGGAAGTAGTGCGCGATATCGTACAGGTGGCGCAGGCGGGCGAGGTCCGTGGCGAGGATGCCTGTGCCTGCCTCATTGTTGAGTGCCAGCACGGCATCCAGGTCGTGCTCACGCACGTCGCGGATGGCAAGGGCCATTCGTTGCTCCGCTTGAGTGTTCTTGGAAAGACGACCCCCGGGCCGCCGAATGCGCGGCATTATGGCATGCCCGGGCCTCGCCGGGGAGCGCGACGCGGATGTAAAACCGTTGTAAAGCCGATGTTTGCCGTGTGCGCGCACGTGACTTCAGTCAGGTGGTGCGGGCGGCGCGAAGCCCTATGATGCGTTCATGTCCAAGGTTCAGTTCAATCACGTCCGCCTGCTGAGGTACGCCACGTACTTCGTCTTCCTCTGCGCAGGCCTGCCGCTGTCGATGCAGCGGGCCGGCAGCGGGCCTGGTGCGATCGGCGACATGGCCTTGCTGGCATGGACCGCGTGCTACCTGGTCTTCGGCCTCGTGCTGTGGATGCTGACCAACCAGCTCGGTGCCCGCCAGAACGGCGCCATCCGCATGGCCGTGCTCATCGTGCTGACGGGAACCGCGCTCGCCATCGGCGCGTTGAGCAAGAGCGGCGTGGGTGCGTTGCTGCTGATCATCGTCGCCACGGTGGTGCCATGGCTGGTGAGCCTCCCGGTGGGAATCGCCTGGATCGTGCTCGCGCACGTGGCGCTGGTGCCCGTCTTCTCCGAAGTCGCCGGCTGGGGCCTGATCAGCGCCCTGATGCAGTCCTGCCTCTATTTCGGCTTCTCCGCCCTGGTGTTCATCGCGTCCATGGTCGCGAGCCAGCAGGCCGAGGAACGAGAGGAACTGCGCCGCCTGAACTCCGAACTGCGTGCCACCCGTGCGTTGCTGGCCGAGTCCACGCGCATCGCGGAGCGCATGCGCATCGCGCGCGACCTCCATGACCTCGTCGGCCACCATCTCACGGCGTTGAGCCTGAACCTGGAAGTCGCCAGCCACCTGACGAACGACACGGCCCGCGAGCACGTGCTGAAGGCGCAGAGCACCGCCAAGCAGCTCCTGGCGGACGTGCGTGAAGTGGTGAGCGAGCTTCGCCAGGACGACGCCATCGATCTCACGCAGGCGCTGCGCAGCCTGACCGAAGGCGTGCCCGGTCTCGATGTGCGGCTGACCGTACCCTCGCGATTCGGCGTGGAAGACCCACGCCGCGCACAGATGTTGCTGCGCTGCGTGCAGGAAATCCTTACCAATACAGTGCGCCACGCCAATGCCCGCCACCTGTGGCTCACGTTTCGCCATACCGGGCCGGACGAGCTGTGCCTGGACGCCCGCGACGACGGTCGCGGTGGCGGTGAGTTCCGTCCCGGTAACGGTCTGAACGGCATGCGCGAGCGTCTCGCCGAGTTCGGCGGCAGCATCACCTTCCGTACCGACCCCGCCGGTGGATTCGCGCTGACCGCGCGCCTGCCGCTGGGCGAGGAGCCCACGCTTGCCCACGCGCCACCGCGCCCGATCCTCGACCCCATGCTGGTGGACGAGCCGGATGCCCCCGCGCGTGCCAAACTCTCCGTTCCTTCCGAGGATCTCCCATGATCTCCGTCTGCCTCGTTGACGATCAGAACCTGGTTCGCCAGGGCATTCGTTCCCTGCTCGACCTCGCCGGCGACATCCGTGTCGTGGCCGAATGTGCCGATGGTGCGCAGGCGGTGCAGACCATCCCGCAGATCCGCCCCGACGTGGTGCTGCTGGACCTGCGCATGCCGAACATGAGCGGCCTCGAGGTCCTGCAGGCGCTGGGCGGCCGCAACGAGCTGCCGCCGACGATCATCCTGACCACCTTCGACGACGATCAGCTGGTGCTCTCCGGCCTCAAGGCGGGCGCACGCGGCTATCTGCTGAAGGACGTCTCGCTCGACCAGCTGGTCGAGGCGGTGCGCACGGTGGCGGCGGGCGGGTCGCTGGTGGCGCCCATGGTCACCCAGCGCCTGCTGGCGGGGGTGGGGCGGATCCAGAACCAGTTCTCCAGCCTGGAGCAGCCGGACCCCCTCACCGAGCGGGAAACCGAGATCCTGCGTCTTCTCTCGGGCGGCTACAGCAACAAGGAAATCGCCAATTCCCTGCGGGTCGCCGAGGGCACGGTGAAAAACCATGTGTCCAACATCCTTTCCAAACTGGGTGTCCGGGACCGCACGCGCGCCGTATTGAAGGCGCTGGAGCTCGGCATCGTTTGAGCCCGACTCGACCGGGCGGCTTCGTCCGGGGGGCT
>DATNJP010000429.1:0-19086 GCA_035603855.1 Luteibacter sp.
GGCCGTTTCCGCTGAGACAGGATGTCGAATCGGAAACCTCCACTCGCAGCCCGACCCGGCCCGAAGGGCAATAGAAATACGGCCGCTCTTCGCGGCCCTTCCTTAGCGGGTCGCCGCAGGCGTGGCCCCGAGGGTGGTACCCGCCGGCTCTTGCGACGTCGCCCGCGACTCACATCGCGGGCTTTCCATTCAACTAGTCGAGTGCGTCAACAGCAACGCCCCCCAGTCCCCCGATACCGAGCCTCCTGGCGTTCCCGGAAGAACTCGTCATAGGTCGGGACCTTCCGCTCGGGGTGATGTTCGCGCAGATGCTTCACGTACACGTCGTAGTCGGGTACGCCGCAGCAGAGGCGGGCGGTCTGGACCGCCCATTTCCAGAACGAACGCGGCGATGCGTTGGTGGCTGTCGTCATGATGCTGTCCTCACGACGCCACGCTCGACAGCGCCACATACGGTTCTTCGTGCGCGGTCGGGCGGTTGGCGCGCCAGGCCTGGACGATGGCGCGGAGCGAGAAGAACAGCATCACCAGGACCAGCAGCATGAAGAGGGCGGTCAGGGCCATGTCCACGCGGTTGTTCGTGATGATCCGCTGCATCTCCTCGGCCGTCTTGGCCGGAGCCAGCAGTTTGCCGTCGGCCAGCGCCTGCGCGTACTTCTGCGCGGCGGCGGTGAAGCTGATCTTGTCGTCGAAGATCTTCTGCCATGCAGCCGTCAGCGTGCAGATGACGAGCCATGCGGCGGGGACCGCCGGGACGAGCACGTAGCGCTCGCGTTTCAGCTTCACCGTGACCACCGTGGCGAGCATCAGCGCGATCGCCGCGAGCATCTGGTTGGCGATGCCGAACAGGGGCCACAGGGTGTTGATGCCGCCGAGCGGATCGACGGCGCCCTGGTAGAGGAAGTAGCCCCAGAGGCCGACGCAGATGACGGTGGCGACCACGTTGCCGAGCCAGGATTCGGTCTGCTTCAGCGGGGCCCAGGCCATGCCGGCCAGTTCCTGGATCATGAAGCGGCCCACGCGCGTGCCGGCGTCGACGGTGGTGAGGATGAACAGTGCTTCGAACAGGATCGCGTAGTGGTACCAGAGCGCCATCATGCCTTCACCCGGCATGATGCCGTGGAGCAGCTGCGCCATGCCGACCGCGAGGGTGGGTGCGCCGCCGGCTCGTCCGAGGATGGTGCCTTCGCCGATGTTCCTGGCCGTTTCGGTCAGTTCGGACGGCGTGACGAGGAAGCCCCACGTGCTGATGGTCTGCGCGGCTTGCTCCGCGGTGGTGCCGACGAGGGCGCCGGGCGAGTTCATCGCGAAGTACACGCCGGGATGCAGCGATGCCGCGGCGATGAGCGCCATGATGGCGACGAAGGCCTCCATCAGCATGCCGCCGTAGCCGACCATGCGCGCCTCGCCTTCATTGGCGAGCAGCTTGGGCGTGGTGCCGGACGCGATGATCGAATGCCAGCCGGAGACCGCGCCGCATGCGATGGTGATGAACAGGAAGGGGAACAGGTTGCCGGAGAACACCGGGCCGCTGCCGTCGATGAACTTCGTGATCGCGGGCATCTGCAACGTCGGTGCCGCGAGGAAGATCGCGAGGGCGAGCAGGGCGATGGTGCCGATCTTGAGGAAGGTCGACAGGTAATCGCGTGGTGCCAGCAGGAGCCACACCGGCAGCACGGAAGCGAAGAAGCCGTAGCCGATGAGTAACCAGGCGAGGGCCTTGGCGTCGTAGTCGAACAGCGCGGAGAGAGCCGGCGTGTCGGCGACGGTCTTGCCGTACCAGATGGACGCAAGCAGCAGGATCAGGCCGATGATCGACACCTCGAGGATGCGTCCCGGCCGGAAGAAGCGCAGGTAGAGCCCCATCAGCAGCGCTATGGGAATCGTCGCGGCGACGGTGAACGTGCCCCATGGGCTATGCGTGAGCGCCTTGACGACCACCAGCGCGAGCACCGCCAGCACGATCATCATCAGCACGAGGACGCCGACCATGGCGATGACGCCCGGTACTTCGCCCAGCTCTTCGCGGAGCATGTGGCCCAGCGAGCGCCCATCGCGGCGAAGCGAGAGGCCGAGGATCATGAAGTCCTGTACCGCGCCGGCGAAGACCACGCCGACCAGGATCCACAGCGTTCCGGGCAGATAGCCCATCTGCGCCGCGAGGACGGGTCCCACCAGGGGACCGGCGCCGGCGATGGCGGCGAAGTGATGGCCGAACACGACCCAGCGGTCGGTGGGCACGTAGTCGAGGCCATCGTTGCGCAGCACCGAGGGCGTGGCGCGTGACGGATCGAGCTGGAGCACCCGGTTGGCGATCAGGCGGCTGTAGAAGCGATAGCCGATGAGAAACACCGCGATGGATGCGGTGACCAGCCAGATGGCGTTGATGGGTTCGCCACGGCGAAGGGCGATGACACCGAGGCACCAGGCGCCGACGATGGCGATGGCGGTCCAGAGGATCTTTCCAGCCGGACTGGGTTTTGGAATGGCGCTTTGCATGGTTCGGGCTCCCCTTGCGGTTGCTCCAAGGGTCTTCCTGCCCGAACTGGGGGTCAATCGTCGCAAGACCTTTCGCGTATTAGCCATTGGTCGAATGGCTCCGGGGCCGGGCTCGTGCTGAGTGGCCGCGGAAGGCTTGAGCCGGAGGCCTTCCGGCGCCATGCTGGAGGTATCCCCACTCCCCCGGGAAAACCATGATTCGCGAAATCCTGAAGATGGGCGACGAGCGCCTTTTGCGCATCGCCCCGCCCGTACCCGATGACATGATCGGTTCGGCCGAACTCGATGCCCTCATCGCCGACATGTTCGACACGATGCATGACGCCGGTGGCGTGGGCCTGGCCGCGCCGCAGATCGGCGTCGACCTGCAGCTGGTGATCTTCGGCTTCGATAGCAGCGAGCGTTATCCGGATGCGCCGCCGGTGCCGCAGACGATTCTTCTCAATCCGGTGATCACGCCGTTGTCCCAGGACATGGAGGAAGGCTGGGAGGGCTGTTTGTCCGTACCGGGTCTGCGCGGCGTCGTGAATCGCTATTCGCTGATCCGCTACCAGGGCATCGACCCGAAGGGCCAGCCGATCGACCGGACGGCGGAGGGATTCCATGCGCGGGTGGTGCAGCACGAGTGCGACCACCTGATCGGCCGCCTGTATCCCTCGCGAATCACCGACTTCACCCGCTTCGGTTTTACCGACGTGCTCTTCCCGGGCATGGATATCGGCGACGATTGAGGTTCGTCGTATAGGCGTCTATACGGCGAACCACTACCTCTTCAGGGTTATTCCGCGTCCGCCAGGGCCTCGATGATCACCAGGAGCGCCTTGCGGCGTTCCTTCGGTAACCGGCTGACGAGGCCGACCAGGCGAAGCTGTTCGCGGGAATCCGCGCGGTAGAGGGCTGGGCTTTCGCGCACGCCGGTCGCGCCGTTGGGGGCGCCGCGCCCGGTGGCCAGCCACTCGAAATTGACGCCGAACCGCGTGGCCATGTCGATCTGGCGCTCCAGCTCGGGCAGGCCCAGATCGCTGAGCCATTTCCGCGCTGTTTCCCGGCTGACGTCGAAAAGATCCGCGAGCTGGGTGATTCGGCCGCGGCCTTTCTTCACGCCAGCCATGTCCAGCGCGACATGCAAGCGTTGGGAAAAACCTCGGTTAATAGGGGGCATGACAACTCCGGTGGAACGCTGTGGCGCTTCTAGCCCGGTATTGTTCGATAGCGCAGAGCGGCAGCGTAAGCCTTTTGCAGTTGCTAAATCGTACAATTTGCGACTGCTTTTTGTTTGGCTGCTCAAGAACGGAACGAGTTGACCGATTTTCTCATTTTATCCGCTGCTTGATGTGCTACGTCGGCGTAATCCGGGCCGGCGCTAGCGTAAATGATGGCGCGCGAGGATGAAATCATCAGTCCGGTCCCATCGCTCGTCCGGCCGTGGGTCATGACCGCTTCGACGTCTCCCCCCTGGGCACCGATACCGGGAACCAGCAGCGGCATGTCGCCGACCACCGCACGGACACGGCCCAGTTCTTCCGGCCACGTGGCACCCGTGACCAGCGCGCAGTTGCCGTTCTGGTTCCAGTCGCGGGCGATGGCTTCGGCCACGCGGATGTAGAGCGGTTCGCCGCCGCAGTCGAGCGCCTGGAAATCCTTGCCGCCGGGATTCGATGTGCGGCAAAGCAGGATCACGCCCTTGTCGGCGCGCTCCAGGAACGGTTCGGCGGAATCGCGGCCGAGGTACGGATTGAGGGTCACGGCGTCGGCATCGTAGCGATCGAAGGCTTCGGCGGCGTAGTGCCTGGCCGTGGAGCCGATATCGCCACGCTTGGCATCGAGGATGACCGGGACGCCCGGGTGCTTGTCGTGGATATGCGCGATCAGGCGTTCCAGGACACCCTCGGCGCGCTGTGCGGCGAAGTGGGCGATCTGCGGCTTGAAGGCGCAGACGAGGTCCGCGGTCGCGTCCACGATGTCGCGGCAGAAGGTAAAGATGCCTTCGGTGCCGGTGAGGCCGGCAGGAAGACGGCCGGGCTCGGGATCGAGTCCGACGCAGACCAGGGAGTCGTTGCGACGCCAGGCGTCCTTCAGGGCGGTCATGAAGTTCATAGGCGGCTTCGCTCGTTGGTTGTGTTTGGGAAAGCGTGCGGGACGCTCGTGTGGGAGCCGATGTAGGAAACAATCCTGGCAACCGATCGCGGGACAGATTATGGAAGCCGCCCGCAGGAGCCGCCTGTGGAAGCCGCCTGTGGAAGCCACATGTGGGAGCCGCCTGTGAGAGCTGGCTGTGGGAGCCGCTTCAGCGGCGATGGGTGCTAGCCACCATCCCGCCTATCGCCGCGCTATCGCCGCTGAAGCGGCTCCCACATTTTTGCTGCCTGCCTGCCTTCCTGCTTGCTGGCCAGGCCAGCTCCCACATTTTCTGCTGCCTGCTTGCTGGTCACACCAGCTCCCACATGCCTCCTGCTCGCGGGTCAGACCAGCTTCTTGTACTTCACGCGTTTCGGGCCGGCATCGTCGCCCATGCGGCGCTTCTTGTCGGCTTCGTATTCGTTGTAGTTACCCGGGAAGAACTCGACGTGCGAGTCGCCCTCGAACGAGATGATGTGCGTGGCGATGCGATCGAGGAACCAGCGATCATGCGAGATGACCACCGCGCAGCCCGGGAACTCGAGCAGTGCGTCTTCGAGCGCGCGCAGCGTTTCCACGTCGAGGTCGTTGGACGGTTCGTCGAGCAGCAGCACGTTGCCACCCTGGAGCAGCGTCTTCGCCATGTGCAGGCGGCCACGCTCACCACCGGACAGCTGGCCGACGATCTTCTGCTGGTCGGTGCCCTTGAAGTTGAAGCGGCCGATGTACGCGCGCGACTGGATCTCGAAGTTGCCGATGGTCAGGATGTCCGAACCGCCGGACACTTCCTGCCAGACGTTGTTCTTCGGGTCGAGCGCGTCGCGCGACTGGTCGACGTAGGCGAGCTTCACCGTGTGACCGAGCTTCACTTCGCCGGAGTCCGGGGTTTCCTTGCCCATGATCATCTTCATCATGGTGGACTTACCGGCGCCGTTCGGGCCGATGACACCGACGATGGCGCCCGGCGGGATCTTGAACGAGAGGTCTTCGATCAGCACGCGGTCGCCGAACGACTTGGTGACGTTCTTGAACTCGATCACTTCCTGGCCCAGGCGCTCGCCCGGCGGAATGAAGATCTCGTTGGTTTCGTTGCGGCGCTGGTATTCGACCGAGTTCAGTTCCTCGAAGCGGTTGAGGCGCGCCTTGCCCTTCGACTGGCGACCCTTGGCCGCCGAGCGCACCCACTCCAGTTCCTTCTTGATGGCCTTCTGGCGCGACTTTTCCTGGTTGGCTTCCTGCGCGAGACGCTGGTCTTTCTGCTCCAGCCACTCGGTGTAGTTGCCCTTCCAGGGAATGCCGCGGCCGCGATCGAGCTCGAGGATCCACTCGGCGGCGTTGTCGAGGAAGTAGCGATCATGCGTGACCGCCACGACGGTGCCGGGGTAGTCGTGCAGGAAGGTTTCGAGCCAGTCGACCGATTCGGCGTCGAGATGGTTGGTCGGCTCGTCGAGCAGGAGCATGTCGGGCTTGGACAGCAGCAGGCGGCAAAGCGCGACGCGGCGCTTCTCACCACCGGAAAGCGGACCGATCTTCGCGTCCCACGGCGGCAGGCGCAGCGCGTCGGCCGCGACTTCGAGCTGGCGCTCGAGCGCGTGCGCGTCGTTGGCGGCGAGGATGCCCTCGAGGGCCTCCTGCTCCTTCGCCAGCTTGTCGAAATCCGCGCCTTCCTCGGCGTAGGCGGCGTAGACCTCCTCGAGGCGCTTCTGCGCGTCGAGGATTTCGGAGACGCCTTCCTCGACCGCTTCGCGGACGGTCTTGCTCGGGTCGAGATCCGGCTCCTGGGCCAGGTAGCCGATCTTCGTGCCGGGATTGGCACGTGCCTCGCCCTGGTAGTCGGTATCGACGCCGGCCATGATCCGAAGGACCGTCGACTTACCCGCGCCGTTGATGCCCAGCAGGCCGATCTTGGCCCCCGGGAAGAACGACAGCGAGATGTCCTTGATGATCTGGCGCTTCGGGGGGACGATCTTGCTCACCCCGTTCATGGTGTAGATGTATTGCATGGACGCTCCGTAAGCCACAGCCGCGCCCCCGGCTGAGTACCGGGTGGGCAAACCCCTATTGTATCGTGTCTGGAAGGGGGGCGCTCCGTCCCGACCCCGGTATGGGCTGCGGCGTGAACCAGTGCGCGGGCAGATGGCCCTTCAGGCTCACGTGGCGCCGGATGCTTGTCATGTTGGCGGTGGAGTACTCGTAGCAATTCGCCAGCAGCGGAAGGTGCGGCGAGCTCATCGTGGTGCGGCAACCCCACCATTTGCCCATGCGGGTCTCGGCCAGCGCGTGTTCGGCGCCGAAGGTGTGGCCCAGTTCGTGCGCGATGACGCTGTAAGGGCCGCTCAGCGACGCGATCGCGGCACCCGAGGCCGGCAGGGCGGTGCCGAGCCTGCCCGGTACGGCGATGCGCTGGGTCACAAGCATGTACTTGTTCCGCCACGTGGCCCGGAGCCCGCGGGAGTTCCTGTAGGCGACGACGTTCCGGGCCCAGTCCGCGATCGTGCCCTCGGTGCCGATGGGCAGGTCGCTGATCCCCCGGACCGGCTGCAGGTAGGTCACTTCGATCTTTTCACCCGGCAGTACCACCGTTTCCATGTCCCTCAGCCACCAGGCGACATAGCCCGCGTGGATCGACCTCGCCTGGGTCGACCGCAATTCCTCATGGAGGAAGATCCGGATCGCCAGCGGGGCCGTCGAATCTGCAAAGGAGGGCAGGGGCATGGGGCCGGCACCGCTTTCCACGTCGTCGTGGAAATCGGCGGGCATCGCACGCGCGGCGCTCGCGGTGCCGGGATCGGAAGCTGCGGGCAGCAGGGTGTGTTCGGTCGCGGCGCCGCTGGTCACGGCGATCACCTGCGCGCCCTGGGCCGTGACCGCGGTGACATCCAGCCCTGTCCGGGAGCGGGTGACGACGGCGGCATCCCCGTCGAGAGTCGCGTCGTAGAGCGTGGCGGGTGGCTCGCCGGGGAAGGTCGCCGTGCTGTTGAGGCGCGCGGTCACGCGCAGCACCGACTGCGCGCGCGACTGCGTGCCCATGGCGGGAGGAGGCATCGGGAGGGTCGCCGGCAAGCCCTGGTCGACGAGCGCGTCGAAGCGCTCGACGAAGCCGGGGGAGTCCTGCGCATGGGCGCAGGCAACGAAGGCGAGGGCCGGCAGCGTGAGCAGGGCGGATGACAGGCGACGGCGAAGCCGACGATGTTCCTTATCGGTCATGGGGAGTCCTTTGGGTTCGATGGAGGGCGGTGGGGACGCCCGTGACTCAGGGTAGGTCCGAAGTTCGCGGTTCGCCATGCGCAGCGACGCGGACGCGCCCGGCGCCCTCACGACCTGTCGGCATCGGGCCCTTAGCGTCGGTACCCCACGGAATCCGATACTGCGTGGCCCACATAGCGAAAGGATTCGACATGTCCCGCAGGAAATCCGGCGGCCGCCGCCTTGTTTGTGCCGTCGTCGCGCTTGCCGCCGCTCATGCTTCCGCGGCCTGGGCCACGAGCCCGGATCTCAACGTCATCGTCTATGTCCATGACGACGTATCCATGTCCGACGACATGTTGCTGGCGACTCGGCTGGGTCCGTGGGCGCACCGGATGGAAACGGCGATCCTGCCGGACCGCAAGGTGAAGATTCATTTCCGCCGCCATCTTCCCGGCATCACCGATTTCTCCTATGCGTACCCGGGCTCCGTGCAGGACTGGACGGACAGGATTCATGGTCGCCGCGACGCGGCCATCCCCGCCACCGACGAGGGCGCGCGCAATGCGTTCTCCCTTCTGCTGGTTCGTGACCGCATCGTCGCGGGCGTGATGGGCGAGGCGTCCTTGCGGGCCGCCATCGCGTCGCTCGCGGGAACGCCCCGCGTGGTGGGTCACGAGCTGGGGCACCTGCTGGGTGCGAAGCACGCTCTCGTGGCCAAGCGTGAGGTCGGCTTCCTTCGGGTCTGCGCCACCTACATGCTCGAGAGCGATGGAAGCTATCCCTCATGCGGCGACTACAGCGTGGGCAACACGCTGCTCATACGCAGGAAGATGCGCTACCAGGGCAGTGCCTGGTAGCGCGGCTCGACTTGATCCAGTCGATCAGCGAGGCTTCTTGTACTTCATCGTGCCGCGAATCAGCTCGATGTTGGGCAGGCTGTAAGTCTTGCAGACCGCCGTGGGATCCACCGGATACATGATGGTGTCGCAGGTGGAGAAGGGGCCCGCGAAGCGGCGTTCGGCATGATCGTGCGATGCGCCGAGCAGATGGCCGAGCTCGTGGGCCGGTACGGCGATGCTGCCCTTGGTGCTCGCCATGGCAAAGGAGCCCGGTTGGCGATGGGACACGCCCGCGGCGCCGGGTTCCGCCTCGGCTCCCTTCACGAGGAGGATGTTGCGGATGTACTTGATGCCGACCGGCGCAGGCAGGATCGGGTCCACGTAGTCCAGTGCGTTGCCCATCCATTTGGACAGGGCGCCCCGATACCCGTACGACGGATCGGTGATCCCGGGAATGTTCCGGCGCAAGTGGACGTGCGTGCTCCGGTCTTCCAGCACGTCGGTCTGCATGCGCTTGATCCACCAGCCGAAGTGCCGGTCGAAGATCTCGTCGTCATTGAACGGCACGTCGTCGTGGATGAAGGCGAACACGTGCAGGTCCTTCGACTCCTCATCGTCCGGCAGTCCGTCCGTCGCATCCTGTGCGGGCGCTTCGTCGATGGCATGAAGCGGCGGAGGGCTGTCGATGGGCTGGGATTTCTCGATGGGCATCGCCCCCGGAGCGAAGGCGGTGGTGCGCAACCGCTTGTCTTCGATCCGCACGATGCGCAGGTTCGCGCCGTGACGTATCGCCAGGGCGTCATGCCCCCGGTATTGAACGTCATACAGGTCCACCAGCGTGCCATCGGAGTAGGTGGACTGGCTGTCGATTCGCCGGCGGACCACGAGATCGTCCGTGTCATGCATGCCAGCCTTCATCGGGCCGTCCGCCGGGACCGACGTGGCGAGCGTGGCGGGAAGGGCCGCGGCAACCGCCTCGTCGAAACGGGTGGGTACGCTGGAGGCCGCCTGGGGAGTAGCCGCCAGGGCGGTGAGCGGGAGGGCGCAGGCGAGTGCCTGCGCAAGGCAAAACCGGCGCAGCCGGGCGCTGTCCATGGTTCTCATGGGAATTCCTTTCAATGCGATGGGGTGAAGGGCTGGGGATGCCCGGCGCGGAGAGTAGGGACAGGCGACATGATCCGCATCACCAGGATGGCCGGTCGCGGTCGCCACCTACGTCGATTGGTGACATACGCCAGCGTATGGAGGTGGGGAGTGGCTGCAAATTCCCGCAAACGCTACACTTTCGGTCTTCTTTTCCCACCCGTTCCCATGAGGTCGAGATGTTCCCGAAGGATGCAACGATCGCCGGCTACGACGACGAACTGGCCAAGGCCATCGCTGACGAGACCCGTCGCCAGGAAGATCACGTCGAGCTGATCGCCTCGGAGAACTACGCCAGCCCGCGCGTGATGGAAGCGCAGGGCTCCTCGCTGACCAACAAGTACGCCGAGGGTTACCCCGGCAAGCGCTACTACGGTGGCTGCGAGTACGTGGACATCGCCGAGAAGCTGGCCATCGACCGCCTGAAGAAGCTCTTCGGCGCCGACTACGCCAACGTGCAGCCGCACTCGGGGTCGCAGGCGAACCAGGCGGTGTACTTCGCCCTGCTGCAGCCCGGCGACACCATCCTCGGCATGAGCCTGGCCCACGGCGGCCACCTCACGCACGGCGCCAAGGTCAACCTCTCGGGCAAGCTGTTCAATGCCGTGCAGTACGGCATCGATCCGGACACGGGCCTGGTGAACTACGACGAGATCGAAAAACTCGCCGTCGAGCACAAGCCGAAGATGATCGTCGCCGGTTTCTCGGCGTACTCGCAGGTGCTCGACTGGGCGCGCTTCCGCGCCATCGCCGACAAGGTCGGTGCGTACCTGTTCGTCGACATGGCGCACGTCGCCGGCCTGGTCGCCACGGGCCATTACCCGAACCCGATCGAGCACGCGCACGTGGTCACCTCCACGACGCACAAGACGCTTCGCGGTCCGCGCGGCGGCTTCATCATCGCCAAGGGCCTGGGCGAAGAACTGGAAAAGAAGCTGCAGTCGATCGTCTTCCCGGGTATCCAGGGCGGTCCGCTCATGCACGTCATCGCCGCGAAGGCCGTGGCCTTCAAGGAAGCCCTCGAGCCGGCCTTCACCGAATACCAGGCGCAAGTCGTGAAGAACGCCAAGGCCATGGCGAAGACCTTCATCGAGCGCGGCTACAAGATCGTTTCGGGCGGCACCGAGAACCACCTCATGCTGATCGACCTGATCGGCCGCGACGTCACCGGCAAGGACGCGGAAGCCGCGCTCGGCAAGGCGCACATCACGGTGAACAAGAACGCGGTGCCGAACGACCCGCGCTCGCCCTTCGTCACCTCGGGCCTGCGCATCGGTACGCCGGCGATCACCACGCGTGGTTACAAGGAAGCGGACGCCGTGCAGCTCGCGACGTGGATCTGCGACGTGCTCGATGCACCCGCCGACGATACCGTCATCGCGAAGGTGCGCGACAAGGTCACCGCGCAGTGCGCCACGTTCCCGGTGTACGGCTGATCGATGCATTGTCCGTTCTGCCAGCATGAAGACACGCGCGTCATCGACTCCCGTCTCACGGAAGACGGGAGCACGGTGCGCCGCCGTCGCGAATGCCCGCAGTGCGGAGAACGCTTCAACACCTTCGAGACGGCCGAGCTGAAGCTCCCGACGATCGTCAAATCCGGCGACCGTCGAGAGCCTTTCGTCGAACACAAGCTTCGCGTGAGTTTCGAGCGCGCCCTGCAGAAGCGTCCCGTCGCCAGCGACGCGGTCGACACCGCGGTGCGTGCCGTGATCAACGACCTGCGCCGCCTTGGCGAACGCGAAGTGCCGTCGCGGCAGGTCGGTGAGCTGGTGATGCGTGAACTCAAGAAACTCGACCAGGTGGCCTACGTGCGCTTCGCCTCGGTCTACCGTCGCTTCGAGGATGTCCACGCGTTCCGCGAGGAAATCGAGAAGCTGGAACGCGACCTGCCTTCGCTCGAAGGCCTGCAACTGCCGCTCCTCGACGCGGCCCGGCGCGGACGCAAGCCCTGATGTCACGACCGTTTTTCCCGGCCATGGACCACGTCCATATGGCACATGCCCTGCGCCTGGCCGAACGTGGATTGCATACGACCCAACCGAATCCGCGCGTGGGCTGCGTCATCGCCCGCGGCGACACCGTGCTGGGTACCGGCTGGCACCAGCGTGCCGGCGAGCCGCATGCCGAAGTCTTCGCGCTGCGCGAAGCCGGTGAGTCCGCACGCGGCGCCACCGCCTACGTCACGCTCGAACCCTGCGCGCACTTCGGCCGCACGCCGCCGTGCGCGGACGCGCTGATCGCCGCGGGCGTCGGTCGCGTCGTGATCGCGCACGAAGATCCGTTCGACAAGGTCGCCGGCGCGGGCATCGAGAAGCTTCGGGCCGCGGGCATCGGCGTGCAGGTCGGTCTGATGCGCGACGCTGCGCACGAACTCAACATCGGATTCTTCAGCCGCATCCAGCGCGGACGCCCCTGGGTGCGCGTGAAGCTGGCCATGAGCCTCGACGGGCGCACGGCGCTGGCCGATGGTTCATCCACGTGGATCACGGGCGAGGCCGCGCGCGCCGACGTGCAGCGCTGGCGCGCGCGCTCGTCCGCGATACTTTCGGCCAGCGGCACCGTCCTTGCCGACGATCCCCGGTTGACGGTTCGCTTGCCCGGCGAGGAACGTTTCGTGCCGCCGCTGCGCGCCATCCTCGACACCCGTTTGCGTACACCGGCGGGCGCGCATGTGCTCGACGTCAGCGCACCGACGGTGCTGATGCATGCGCCCGATACCGCGGTGCCCGCACACCTCGCCGACGTGCCGCGCGCGGAGATCCGCCGCGATGACGACGGTGGCCTCGATCTTCGTGCCGCGCTGCACTGGCTCGCCCAACGCGACGTCAACGAAGTCCACGTGGAAGCCGGTCCCGTGCTGTGCGGGGCGCTGCTCGCCGCCGGCCTTGCCGACGAGCTGCTGGTATATATCGCGCCGGTCCTGCTCGGCCACACCGCGCGCCCGATGATGCATCTGCCACCGCTCGACGACATGGCATCGCGCTGGAAGCTGCAAACCGTCGACCGCCGCCAGGTCGGCGACGACACCCGCCTGCAGTTGCGTCCGGTGCCCATCCCGCCCAAGGCGGGGGCCCAGTGACCCGAGGGTGTCACGGGTGAAGCCGCTGGCGCACGTTCGCTGGGGCATCATCGGCTGCGGCAACGTGACCGAAGTGAAGAGCGGCCCCGCCTTCGCGAAAGTGACCGATTCCTCGCTGGTCGCCGTCATGCGGCGCGATGGCGACAAGGCGCGTGATTACGCGCAACGGCATGGCGTGCCGCGCTGGTACGACAACGCCGCCGCGCTGGTCGCCGACAACGACGTGGATGCCGTGTACGTGGCCACGCCGCCGTCGAGTCATCGCGAGTACGCCTTGATGGCGATCGCGGCGGGCAAGCCGGTGTATGTCGAGAAGCCCATGGCCATCGACCACGCGGAATGCCTCGACATCATCGCCGCGGGTGAAGCCGCCGGCGTGCCGGTGTTCGTCGCGTATTACCGGCGCATGCTGCCGCGCTTCCGCACCATCGCCCGCTTGCTGGCGGAGGGGGTCATTGGCACGCCGCGCATCGTCAACGTGCTGCTGCATCATCCGCTCGAAAGCCGCTACCTCGATCCGGCGAACCTGCCGTGGACCGTGCGTCCGGACATTTCCGGCGGCGGCATCTTCGTCGACATCGGTTGCCACACGCTGGATATCCTGGATTTCCTGCTCGGCCCCATCGCCGATGCGCGCGGCATGGTGTCGAACCAGATGGGCGTGTATCCCGCCGAGGATTCCGTGGCGATGGCGTTCCGCTTCGACAGCGGCGTGCTGGGCACGGGCCTCTGGAACTTCGGCGCCGATCGCCGCGAAGACCGCGTGGAGATCGTTGGCGACCGTGGCCGGCTGGTCTTCGCCACGTTCGGTGACGGGCCGGTCCGCCTCGAAGCGGGCGAGCGCACGGAAGATTTCCACATCGCGAATCCGGAACACATCCAGCAGCCCCTGATCGAAACGATCGTGGCGGAACTGACCGGAAAGGGCAGCTGTCCCTCCACCGCCCGCACCGGCGCCCGCACCAGCTGGGTCATGGACCAGGTGCTGCGTCCCGCCCGCTGACCCCTTGTTTAGCCGCGCGATGCAACCATTTCCGGCTAAGTGCGGGATAACCCCATGCTATCCTTGCAACTCCACAGCGTCTTCAGGGCGGGGCGAAACTCCCCACCGGCGGTAGGTTTCCGCAAGGAAACGAGCCCGCGAGCGCTCCCGGTCCATCGGGAGGTCAGCAGATCCGGTCCGATGCCGGAGCCGACGGTCACAGTCCGGATGAAAGAAGACGGCGTCACTCGCTCCTTCCGGAGCGCGCCGCCATGCGCCTTGGGGCGTTTTTCGCTCACCACCGCGGGAAACGTTTCATGAAAATCCAGCTTCGCGTCACCCCCTCCATCCAGGGAGGGTTCTGACATGTTCACCGGCATCATCCAGGCCGTCGGCCGCATCGCGCGGCTCGAACCGCGTGGCGGCGATGTCCGCCTGACGGTAGACACCTCCGGACTCGACATGGCCGACGTCGCCCTGGGCGACAGCATCGCCGTCTCCGGTGTCTGCCTCACCGTAATCGAGTTCGACACGTCCAGCTTCGCCGCCGACGTCTCCAACGAAACCCTCGCGCACACGACGCTCGGCAAGCACAAGGCCGGCGACCCGGTGAACCTCGAAAAGGCGCTGCGCCTGGCCGACCGGCTGGGTGGTCACCTGGTCTCGGGCCACGTCGACGGCGCCGGCAAGGTCGTGTCCGTGGTGCCGGATGGCCGATCGCTGCGCTGGACCTTCGAGGTGCCCTCCGACCTCGCGCGTTACATCGCGCACAAGGGCTCGGTGTGCATCGACGGCACCAGCCTCACCGTCAACGAGGTGAACGGCCACCGTTTCGGAGTCAACCTTATCCCCCATACGGTGGAACACACCGCATTCTCGGCGCGCCGGCCCGGCGACGCCGTCAACATCGAGGTGGATGTCGTGGCCCGCTATATCGAACGCCTGCTCGCCAGTGGCGACAGCCCGCGCCTCGACGAGGCCTTCCTGAAACAGCACGGCTTCGCCTGAGCGGAAACCATCGACATGTCATTCAACACCATCCCGGAAATTCTCGAAGACCTGCGCCTGGGCCGCATGGTCGTGATCCTCGACGACGAGGACCGTGAGAACGAAGGCGACATCGTCATGGCCGCCGAGAAGGTCAGGCCGGAAGACGTCAACTTCATGGTTCGCGAGGCACGCGGACTGCTTTGCCTGACGCTCACCGAGCAGCGCACGCGGCAGCTCGGCCTGAAGCCCATGGTCAGCGACAACAATTCACCGTTCCATACCAACTTCACGGTGTCCATCGAGGCCGCCGAGGGCGTGACCACGGGGATCTCGGCGCACGATCGCGCGCGCACCATCCAGGTGGCCGTCGCGAAGTCCGCGCAGCCCGCCGACATCACGATGCCAGGCCACATTTTCCCGCTGACCGCGCAGCCGGGTGGCGTGCTGACCCGCGCCGGCCACACCGAGGCGGGATGCGATCTCGCCGCGCTGGCCGGGCTCGAGCCTTCATCGGTACTGATCGAGATCCTGCACGACGATGGTTCGATGGCGCGCCGCCCGGAACTGGAACTCTTCGCCGCGAAACACGGGCTGAAGATCGGCACCATCGCCGACCTGATCCGCTACCGCCTGGAAACCGAGAAAACAGTCGAGCGCGTGCACGCGGAAGACGTGGAGACCGAGTTCGGCGCATTTCACCTCGTGGCCTTCCGCGACGCCATCCGCAACGGCCTGCATTTCGCACTCGTGCGCGGCGACGTGGCCGACGGCGAACCCGTGCTGACGCGCGTGCACGTTCGCAACACGTTGTCCGACGTGCTCCACCTCAAGCGCGACGACCTCGGCCAGACGGTCACCGACGCACTGCGCCGCATCGACGCGGAGAACCGCGGTGTCCTGCTGGTGCTTTCCGGTAGCGACACGCCGGATGCCTTGCTGGCGCGTCTCAAGCGCGACAGCGCGCCGGTGCCTGCACCGAAAGAAGACCAGGAATGGCGTCAGCTGGGCCTCGGTGCCCAGATCCTCGCCGAGCTGGGCGTCACGCGCCTGCGCGTGATGGGCACGCCGCGCAAGTTCGTCGGTATCGCGGGCTTCGGCCTGGAAGTGGTGGAGCAGGCCGGCTGACCGCGTTTTAGAGGGGCCGCCGACGCGGCCCCGCACACGACGCGGTTGCGAATATCCGCTTCATTGCTTATTGCTAGCCCATTCCCCGACGAATCGCCGCATGACCCTCCGTTACGACATCCGCCTGATCGCTCCGTCCGGTTATCCCCATCTTCCCGATGCCATGCAGCGCGGTATCGGCCGCCTCGAGGCGGCGGGACACCGGGTGAGCGGCAAGGAAGTGCTTCAGCGGCGTGACCTGCGCTTCGCGGGTACCGACGCCGAGCGCGCCGCCGACCTCAACCGCCTCGCGGACCCCAGCCAGCCGCTGCCCGATATCGCCCTGGCGATCCGGGGTGGCTACGGCGCCCACCCGCTGTTGCCGATGCTGGATTACGCGGGCCTCGAGGCGCGCCTGCGCGGTGCGCCGGTGGCGCTGGTGGGGCAGAGCGACTTCACCGCCCTGCAATGCGCCCTGTTCGCCAGAAGCGGCATCGTCACGCTGGGCGGCCCCATGCTCGGTGGCGATTTCGGCGCGACCGAACTGGACACCCTCACCTGGGACCATTTCTGGCAGGTGCTGGCCAGCGACGTGGGCCGCGCTGAATGGGCGGCGCCCGAATCCGCGGACGTGTCGGCGGAAGGCACGCTGTGGGGCGGCAACCTGGCCATGCTCAGCGGCCTGGCGGGATCGCCCTATTTTCCCGCCATCGAAGGGGGCCTGTTCTTCGTCGAAGACATCGCCGAGCCCCCGTACCGGGTGGAACGCATGCTCTACCACCTGCTCCATGCCGGTGTGTTGGGCAAGCAGAAGGCTCTCCTGGTGGGCGATTTCACCAGCTACCGGGTCTCCGAATACGACAACGGCTACGACCTCGACGTGGCGCTGGAGCGCATCGCCGCCGCCGCGGGCATCCCCGTGGTGCGTGGCCTGCCGTTCGGCCACGGTCCGGCCAAGTTCACCCTTCCGTTCGGCTCGCCGGGACGCCTCGCCGTCGCCGGGGGCCGTGCCGTCCTCGAGTTCAGCGGCCACCCCAGGCCGAAAACCCCGTAAAATGTCTGGCCGCGCGGCGGCCGCTCCGCCACAGGACTATCCGAACATGAAGATCATCGAAGGCGATTTCGCCACTCCCAAGGGTCGCTTCGCCATCGTCGCGGGCCGCTTCAACGCATTCGTCGTCGAACCGCTGGTCGAAGGTGCGCGCGACACGCTGATCCGCCACGGCGTGAAGGACGACGCGATCGACCTGATCCGCGTGCCCGGCGCATGGGAAATCGCCCAGGCCGCCTACAAGGTCGCGGGTTCGGGCAAGTACGCCGCCGTGCTCGGCCTGGGTGCCGTCATCCGTGGTTCCACGCCGCACTTCGACTATGTCGCCGGCGAAGCCGCCAAGGGCCTCGGCCAGGCCGCCTACGCCTCCGGCGTACCGGTGTGCTTTGGCGTGCTGACCACCGACAGCATCGAGCAAGCCATCGAGCGTGCCGGCACCAAGGCCGGTAACAAGGGCGCGGATGCCGCGATGGTCGCCATCGAGATGGTCAACCTCTACACGAAGCTCGGGAAATGAGCGCCACGCCTCCACATGGTATCGACCTCGCCGCGCGCTCGCGCGCCCGCCGCCGCGCTTTGCAGGCGCTCTACGCCTGGCAGGTCGGCGGCAGCAAGATGGCCGGCGTCATCGAGCAGTTCCGCCACGAGCAGGACATGGAAGTGGCCGACCTCGAGTACTTCGAGGACATCCTGCGTGGCGTCGAGAAGCACGTAAAGGAACTCGACGACGGCATCAAGCCGTTCGTCGATCGCGAAGTGGCGCAGATCGATCCCATCGAACTGTCGGCCCTGCGCATGGGTGCCTACGAGCTGAAGTACCGTCCGGACGTGCCGTACCGCGTCGTCATCAACGAAGCCGTGGAAGCCACGAAGCGCTTCGGCGCCGACCATGGCCACAGCTATGTGAACGGCGTCCTCGACAAACTCGCGACACACTGGCGCACAGCCGAAAAGCGATCCTGATCCAGGCGCCGCGATTCCCGCGCGCTTTCTTCTCCAAGGAAAACGCATGGAATTCGACCTGATCGAACGCATCCGCCGGCATACCGAAGTCCACCGCGACGACGTGATCGAAGGCATCGGCGACGATGCCGCCGTCGTCGCCGTGCCGGCGGGACGTGAGCTGGCCATCGCCGTCGACACGCTCGTCGAGGGCGTGCATTTTCCGCGCGACACCTCGCCCGCCGATATCGGCTGGAAAGCGCTGGCGGTGAATCTTTCCGATCTCGCGGCCATGGGCGCCACGCCCGCGTGGGCCCTCCTGGCGCTGACCACGCCCGGTGGGGACGAAACCTTCTTCGATGGCCTGGCACGCGGCTTCGCCGAACTGGCCACGCCCTATCGCCTCGCCCTCATCGGTGGCGACACCACGCGTGGCCCGCTGACGGTCACGGTGGCCGTGCATGGCTTCACGGCACCCGGCGAAGCCCTGCTTCGCTCGGGCGCGCGGGTGGGCGACGTCGTCATGGTGACCGGCACGCTGGGTGATGCGGCCGCGGGTCTCCGTTGCCTTGAAGAAAACGACGCCGCGCCGTATGCGGCGCTCGTCGAACGCCTCAACCGGCCCACGCCTCGCGTGTCGGCAGGACAGGCGCTTCGCGGCATCGCCACCTCGTGCATCGACGTTTCCGATGGGCTGGTGGCCGACCTGGGCCATATCTGCGCAGCGAGCGGCGTCGGTGCCGATATCGAGGCGGCGATGTTGCCGCGATCGTCAGCCTTGCTCACGCATTTCGCGGAAGCCGATGCTCTGGACTTCGCGCTCGGTGGTGGTGACGACTACGAGCTCTGCTTCACCGTACCGGCCGATCGGGCAGGCGAACTCGCCTCCACGCTCGCGCGCCTCGGCTGCGGTGCCACGCGCATCGGCCGCATCGTCGAGGGTGCGGGTGTGCGCGTCATCGACCAGCGCGGCGAGGTATATCAGCCGGCGCGCGCAGGTTGGAACCATTTCTCCGCATGAGCACCAAGTACGTACTGGATCCGGCTGACCGCCGCCGCCTGCTCGCGTCGCCCGCGGGCTGGATCGCCTGCGGCCTGGGGTCCGGACTCACGCCGAAAGCGCAGGGCACCTTCGGATCGCTGGCGG
>DATNJP010000430.1:0-3636 GCA_035603855.1 Luteibacter sp.
GTGCTGTGAGGGTTATGCCGCTGAGGTGCTGTGATGGTTGTGCCGCTGAGGCCCTGTGACACCTATCGCCGCTGAAGCGGCTCCCACAGTCAAGACCTGCGCAGGCCTGGAGCCCACCCACCCTGCGCAGCTCTCCCTGCGCAGCTATCCCTGTGCAGCTCTCCCTGTGGGAGCCGCTTCAGCGGCGATGCCCTCACCCCACCTCACCTAAGGGAGCCCTCACCTGTAGGAGCCGCTTCAGCGGCGATAGCCCCCAATCCCCCGACAGCCTACGTTCCGTTTCACGACGGCAGGATGCTGAATGACGTCAATGGTGCGCGCGGGCCCCCGATGGCCCACAATTGCGGCCTTGTTGTGCCTACCCGTCCCATCCCGAGGTTCTTGCCGTCCATGTCTCTTCGTTTCGCGCGACTGTTCACCGCCACGCTGATCGGCCTTAGCGCCTCTGCCACCGTTCTTGCCGCGGGACCGCAACTGGTCTGGCGTGGAGACATCACTACCGCGCGCGGCGTGGTTACCGACGTCGCCAAGGCGTGGGAGAAATCCGGCAAGGGCAAGATCGAGCTGCAGCCGTTCAACACGGCCTCCGGTATCGACGCCGTCGCCAAGGGCAGCGCCGACCTCGCCGGATCGGCTCGACCGGGTATCGGTGGCGCCGAGCAGTCGTTGACCTTCACCCCGGTCGCGTGGGACGCGCTGGTGATGGTCACCTACCCGTCGAACCCGGTCAGCAACATCACGCTGAAGCAGCTCCATGAGATCTACATGGGCCACATCACCAACTGGAAGGATCTGGGCGGCAACGATGCCCCGATCAATCTCTACGCGGTGGCGAGCCCGGGCGACGGCGTGGAATTCAGCCTGCGCAAGCTGCTGTTCGGTCGCGGCAACCAGCCGGTGGCCGCTCCGCGTCTCTATGTGAACGTGGCGAAGCTCGAGGAAGGCGTCACCCTCGACAAGCAGGGCCTCGGCGCCAGCACGCTCGCGGGCGCATCCTCGAACAAGAAGGTGAAGATCCTCTCCATCGACGGCGTCGCGCCCTCGATGTCGACGGTCGGCAGCGGTGCGTATCCGCTGTACACCGAGCTTTACCTGGTCAGCAACGACAGCAGCCCGAAGGCCGCGGACGTGAAGGAGTTCATCACCTTCCTCACCTCCAGCGAAGGCAGCTCGCTGCTGCGCGCGCATAGCCTCATCCCGTACGCCGACGGCGCCGCCCTCGCCTCGAAGGATGCCGCCCGCCGTGCCGCCATCGCTTCCACCGTCGGCACCCGTGCCAACGTGGGCCAGCCGATGACCACGCCGACCGTGGCCGCCGCCGCTGCACCGGCCGCTGCCGATGTCGCGAAGGAAGCCGCACTCGCCAAGGCCCAGGTCGCTGGCAAGGGCGCCAAGGCCGCGAAAGAAACGAAGGGCTCGGTCGCTGCCACCACCGCCGAGCCGTCGCAGTTCGCCAAGGTCGTCACCAGCGTCACCACCACGGCGCACATGGGCTTTGCCGGCGTGCGTTCGGACGCCTTCACGGCCTCGGACAACGCCAAGGTCGGCGGCAAGTTCGCCAAGGTGCTCGCCGACGCGGTCACGGTGAAGGGCAAGCCGGTCGCCAAGCCGATGGCGGCGCCGGTCGACGCCAACGAGAAGTCCAACGCCGTCGCCACCCCGAAGGTGGCCGCGGCCCCGGCCGCTGAAAAGCCGGCGGCCCACGCTGCCGAGAAGAAGGCCGCCGAGAAGGTGGCCAAGGCCGACAAGCAGGCGGCCAAGGCCGTGGCGAAGGCGGGCGCTTCGCGTACCTATAAGGTCGCGCCGGGCGACACCCTCTACTCCATCGCCAAGAAGAACGCGCTGGACGTGAACAAGCTGCGCGCCATGAATGGCCTGAAGGACAACAACGTCCGCCTCGGCCAGGTGCTCAACGTCGGCGCACGCTAAGCGTGCCCGTCCGCGCCGTCTCCCTCGATCTCGACGACACCCTGTGGCCGGTGCTTCCGGCCCTGATCGAGGCCGATCGCTGCGTCGACCGCTGGCTGCGGCAACACCATCCCGATGTCGCGAACGCATGGCCGATCGAGGCCATGCGTGAGCTTCGCGACAAGGTCTCGCGGGAAAACACCCATCTTTCGCACGATTTCAGCGAACAGCGCCGGCTGACCATCCGCCACGCCTTCGCTGCGTGCGGCATCGACGACGCCCCCGTCGACGAGCTGTGGCGCATCTACTTCGCCGCCCGCAACAACGTGGAGCTGTACCCCGACACCCTGCCGGCGCTGGAGCGCATCGCGGAGCGCGTGCCCTTGGTCAGCATCACCAACGGCAACGCCGACCTCGAAGTGATCGGCCTGCACCACTTCTTCCACACCCGGCTCAATGCCAGCGGCGTGGGCGTGGCCAAGCCCCACCCTCAGATCTTTCTTGCGGCCGCCGAGGCCCTGGGCCTGTCGCCGGAGGACATCCTTCACGTCGGCGACGACCCGCTTCTGGACGTCGCCGGCGCACGTGAAGCCGGGATGAAAACCGTCTGGCTCAACCGCTCGGGCGAGCGTTGGTCGCATGGACCTGCGCCCGACCTCGAGTTTCCGGATATGACATCTCTTGCTGACTGGATTGACGCGTCAGCATTGACGGACAGTTAGAATAGGCACTCTCCGATAGCAACAATCCATTGACGCGGTGGACAACGACCGCGAGGCACGGGAGGCCTGATGTCGCCGCTGATCGAACGCAAGTCCGGAAAACGTACCGCCGTCCCCATCGAGACCGTCGATATGGCCGGCATGCCCGCCGTTGAGGAACGCCTGTCACCGGCGCACCGTCAGTGGCTGGCGACGACCGGGTTCCGTCCGATACCCGGCATGCTGGGCGTGCTGCCCGACGCGAACGGTGGCATCGCTCGCGTGCTGGTCGGCGCGGATCGCGGCAATCCGATGGCGGCGATCGGCGGCCTGCCCTATCGCCTGCCGGAAGGCACCTACGAACTCGCCGCGGAAGGCGTGATCGAAGATCGCGACCTGGTCGCACTGGGCTGGGCACTGGGTGCGTACCGTTTCACGCGCTATCGCGCATCCGAGCGTTCGCCCGCGCAGCTGGTGGTGGATGCCGCCACGCTGCGTACGCTGATGCCCGTGGTCGAGGCGACCGCGCAGGTGCGCGACCTCGTGAACACGCCGACCGAAGACATGGGGCCGGAACATCTCGCCGAAGCCATCCGCGCACATGCCGCCGAGCACAAGGCGAAGGTGCGCGAGTGGGTCGGCGACGAACTGCTCGAAGCCAACTTCCCCACCATCCACGCCGTGGGTCGCGCCAGCCATCGTGCGCCGCGTCTCATCGAGCTGACCTGGGGCAAGAATTCCAATCCGAAGCTGGTCATCGTCGGCAAGGGCGTGTGCTTCGATACCGGCGGCCTGGACATCAAGCCAGCCGACGGCATGCGCTGGATGAAGAAGGACATGGGCGGCGCGGCACACGCGATCGCACTGGCCGGCCTCGTCATGCAGGCGAAGTTGCCGGTGCGCCTGACGCTGCTGGTGCCCGCGGTGGAGAACGCCATCGCCGGCAACGCCATGCGTCCGGGCGAAGTCATCCGCACGCGCGCAGGCCACACGGTGGAAGTGGACAACACGGACGCCGAAGGCCGCC
>DATNJP010000431.1:0-3681 GCA_035603855.1 Luteibacter sp.
GAACGAGACCGGGTCGACCGCGTCATACGCGACGTCCACCGCGGGCGAGGTCTTGTCGGCGTATTCGATCTCGGCTTCGGCGAGTGCCGAGCCGCAGTCGAAGCACCAGTACACGGGCTTGGCGCCACGCACGACGTGGCCATTCGCCACGATGCGCGCCAGCGCGCGGATCATGTCGGCTTCGTAGGTGAAGTCGAGCGTGCGATACGGCTTTTCCCAATCGCCAAGGACGCCCAGGCGCTTAAAGTCCACGCGCTGCAGGTCGATCTGCGCCATCGCGTACTCGCGGCACTTCTGGCGGAAGGCGGCGGCGTCGAGCTTGTCGCCCGCCTTGCCGAACTTCTTCTCGATCGCGATCTCGATCGGCAGGCCGTGGCAGTCCCAGCCGGGCACGTAGGGTGCGCGGTAACCGGCCATCAGCTTCGACTTGACGACGACGTCTTTCAGCACCTTGTTGACCGCATGGCCCAGGTGGATCACGCCATTCGCGTACGGCGGGCCGTCGTGCAGCACGAACACCTTGTCGCGGCCGGCGGTCTGCTCCTGGATTTGCGCATAGCGGCCCACGCGCTCCCACGTGGCCAGCCAGCCCGGCTCGCGCTTGGGCAGGTCGCCACGCATCGGGAAGTCCGTCTGCGGCAGGTTGATGGTGTTCTTGTAATCCTGGGTCATCGCTGGGAACCGTGGGTATCTGAGACAAGTATGGGGTTCATCCCAAGGGCTTGCCGGGCGGCGATCTCGTCCTGGTGCATCTGTGCGGTCAGGGCGTCAAGGCCGTCGAATTTTTCTTCGTCGCGCAGTTTGCGGACGAACTCCACGCCAATGCGCTGGCCGTAGAGGTCGCCGGAGAAATCGAATAGATGGGCTTCGAGCAGCGGCTCGCGCACCTCGTTCACCGTGGGGCGATAACCGAGGCTGGCCACGCCAGGCCAGCTGCAGGGACCATCGCCGACGCCGATGCGCACCGCGAAGATCCCATGGATCGGGCTCACCCGCTCACTGAGATGGACGTTCGCGGTCGGATAACCAAGGGTGCGTCCCAGTTGCTGGCCATGCTCGACATGGCCGTCGATCACGAAGGGACGGCCGAGGAGCCTGGCGGCGTCGCTGAAGCGGCCTTCGGCGAGCAGGGTGCGCACCTTGGACGACGAGACACGCTCGCCGTCGACCAGCACCGGCGGAACGGCATGCGCGGTGAAGCCGAGTTCCGCGCCCATCGTCTGCAGGAGGGCGAAGTCGCCGCCGCGCCGATGGCCGAAGCGGAAATCCTCGCCCACCCACACTTCGCGGGCGGCCATGCGGCCGACAATCACCTTACGAACGAAGTCCTCGGCGGACATCATCGTCAGGGCTTCGTCGAAGCGCAGCGACAGCAATTCGCGGATGCCCGCGGCCCCCATGCCCTCGGCCTTCTCGCGCACGCCGGAAAGACGCGGCACGGGTTCCTTCGAGAAAAAGGCGCGCGGCAGGGGTTCGAAAGTGATGACCGCCGGTGCCAGGCCACGCGCTTCGGCACGCCGGCGCACCTCGAAGAGGATCGCCTGGTGGCCGAGGTGCAGGCCGTCGAAGGCACCGATCGCCACGACGCTGCCTTCAGGCGCGAGGCACGGGCCGTCGACGTCTCGATGGAGGCGTAGCGTCATGCCGGGGAGCCCTGGAATCGATGCGGAATAAAAGCCATCGGGCCAGTATAGCCGCCCCATTGCGCCGCACAATGCGACGCCGGGACACTCACTGGGCGCGGAGTTCGCGCAGGCGGAAGCCCAGCGCGAACAAGGTCACCACATAGGCGCCACCGCCTGCACAGACCAGGACCGCCAGCCGCCACACCCTCTCCCACTTCTCCACGTCGCTCCACTCCGGCCAGACGTGCAGTCCCACGAGCAGCACGGCGATCATGACCGCGCAGGAGATCGCCAGCCGCAGCAGGTGGCGCGCCCAGCCCGGCTGGCGGGCATACACCCCCGCCTTGCCCAGCCAGCGCCACAGCAGCAACAGGTTGAGATAGCTGGCTAGCGCACTGGCCATGCCCAGGGCCATGTGCAGGCCCGGGATCGTCGCGATGGCCGCCATCCACGACCCCGCCTTCTGTTCCGGGCTCGCCCACAGGAAGAACAGCAGGGCCAGGAAGGCCACGTTGAACACCATGTTCGCCACCAGCGAGGCGACGCCCGCCCGCACGGGGGTCTTGGTGTCCTTACGCGCATAGAAGGCCGGCAGCACGACCTTCACGAGGGCGAAGGCTGGCAGGCCGAAGCTCAACGCCGAAATGGACAGCGAGGCCATCTTCGTGTCGAAAGCGGTGAAGCGGCCGTGCTGGAAGATGGTCGCTACCAGGGGCACCGAGAGGATCATCAGCGCGAACATCGCCGGCACCGCGATCAGCAACGTCGTGCGCAGGCCCCAGTCCAGCGCCCGCGAGAACCCTTCCTTGTCGGTCGTCACGTGATGGCGGGAGAGCGACGGCAGGATGACCGTGCCCAGTGCCACGCCGAAGACGCCAAGAGGGAGTTCGAGGAAGCGGTCCGCCTGCGACAGCCAGCTCTGCGAACCGGCGATCAGCAGGGAGGCGATGACGGTATCCAGCAACAGGTTGATCTGGGCGACGGACGAGCCGAACAGGGTCGGCACCATGAGGGTCATGATCCGGCGCACGTCCGGTGAACTCCAGCCCCAGCGCGGCAAGGCCAGCAGGTCGAGCTGACGGAGGGCGGGCATCTGGAACACCAGCTGCAGCATGCCCGCGACAAGGATCGCCCAGCCCATCGCCATGATCGGCGTATGCAGCTTGGGCGCCAGCCACAGCGCGCCCGCGATCATGCAGAGGTTGAGGATGACGGGAGTGAGCGCCGGCAGGCCGAAACGATGGAAGCTGTTCAGTGCGCCGCCACTCAGGGCCGTCAACGACACGAACAGGAGAAAGGGGAAGGTCAGCCGCAGCAGGTCCACGGTCAGGCCGAACTTCTCGGGCGTCTCCACCGCGCCCGGCGAGAACAGCGCGGTCACCTGGGGGGCGAAGATGACGCCCAATGCCACGACCAGCAGCAGGACACCCCCGAGCGTGCCCGCCGTCAGGGACATCAGACGCTTGAGGTCTTCGTGGGGCCGGGTCTCCTTCACCTCCGTGAAGACCGGCACGAAGGCCGTCGAGAACGAGCCCTCGGCGAACAGGCGGCGCATGAAGTTGGGAATGCGGAAGGCGACCCAGAAGGCATCGGTGGCCGCATTGGCGCCGAACGAGGCATTGATCGCCATGTCACGGACCAGGCCGAGCACGCGGGAAACCATGGTCATGCCGCTGAAACTGAGCATGCCGCGAAGAAGGCTGGGGGTTTTCATCCGTTCCGAGGCTACCGGCACAAACCGCTAGTTTGACAGCGCGCCCCGGGCGGAGGACAGTCCACTGTCTGGAATTTCCCGGGCAACACCGCCCTGCCCACCTGCCGGCCTGTCCGCGCGGGACCTAAGCTATTGACGCGCCCCGTCTTTGGCCTCAAAATGGGCGTCTTTTTTAAAACCAACCGAACTCTGGAGCTTTACCTTGGCCAACATCAAGTCCGCGAAGAAGCGTGCGCGTCAGTCGGAGCAGCGCCGTCTGCGCAACGTCAGCGCGCGTTCCATGGTGCGTTCCGCACTGAAGAAGGTCGTCAAGGCGATCGACGCCAAGGATAAGGCTGGCGC
>DATNJP010000432.1:0-2776 GCA_035603855.1 Luteibacter sp.
CCGCTTCATCGAGATCGACACAGGCGTGCTGCGCCTGCGCTACGAGGTCGGCCGTGGTCGCTTCGACGCCGCCAACCTGGCGATCCTGGTCCGCCGCGATGCCGGCGACCTCACCTGGCATCCCGGTGACGCGCAGAAGGCCAACCTCGGCGGCACCTACCGCACGCTCGACCGCTACGACGGCGACACCTGGCAGGACGGCAGCGCGCTGCCGTTGGAGGAAGGTCTCATTGCGCGCGACGGCTGGCATGTGATCGATGACACCCATGCCTTTGGCCTCGACGACGCGGGGTGGGTGGAAGACCGGCCCGCTGGCGAGCGCCAGGACCTCTATTTCTTCGGTTACGGACACGACTATCGCGCCGGACTGGCCGATTTCGCTTCCATCGCGGGGCCGCAGCCGATGCCGCCACGCTTTGTCTTCGGCTACTGGTGGTCGCGCTACTGGAATTATTCCGACGAAGAATTGCGCACGCTCGGTGCGCGCTTCGAGAAGGAACGCATCCCGCTCGACGTGCTGGTGCTGGACATGGACTGGCACACCACGCCGGGTCTTTCATTGCGCCCCGGGCACGAACACAAGGATGTCTTCGGCGAGCCCTCCGGCTGGACCGGCTACACCTTCAATCGCAGCCTCTTCCCCGATCCCAAGGCGTTCATGCGCTGGGCGCACGGGCAGAACCTGAGGGTGACCCTCAACCTGCACCCGGCATCGGGCGTGTTGCCGCATGAGGAAAACTACGTGGCCATGGCGAAGGCGTTGTCGTGGGATACGTCCACGCAGGCGGCGATTCCCTTCGAAGGCACTTCGCAGCCGTACATGCGCGCGCTGTTCGACACGATCCTGATGCCCCTGCAAGCGCAGGGCGTCGACTTCTGGTGGCTGGACTGGCAGCAGTGGCCCGAGTCGAAGGCGCACCCGGGCCTGTCGAACACGTGGTGGCTCAACCATGTGTTCTTCACGGAGATGCAGCGCGAGAGTGACCGCCGCGGCCTGATCTATCACCGCTGGGGTGGACTGGGTAACCATCGCTATCCGATCGGTTTCTCCGGCGACAGCGTGATCTCATGGACGTCGCTGGCGTTCCAGCCGCATTTCACGGCGATGGCCTCCAATGTGCTCTATGGCTACTGGAGCCATGACATCGGTGGGCACACGTTTCACAAGCACATCCCGCGGCCGGAACGTCACCTCGATCCGGAGCTGTATGCGCGGTGGATGCAGCTGGGTGTGTTCAGTCCCGTGCTGCGCACGCATTCGGCGAAGGAGGCCAGCCTGCACAAGGAGCCGTGGCACTTCGGGCCGCCTTATGGCGACGCGATCTTCGCCGCGATCCGCCTTCGCTATCAGCTAGCTCCCTACATTTATGGCGCCGCGCGGCATGCCTACGACACGGGCCTGTCGCTCGTGCGGCCCATGTACTACCACTGGCCGGAGCACGAGGAAGCGTATGCGCATCCGGCGCAGTACATGTTTGGCAACGACATCCTCGTGGCGCCGGTCACGACGCCCGTCGGTGCCGATGGGACGGCGCCGTTCCCCGTCTGGCTGCCGCCGGGCCTGTGGTACAGCCGCGATGGTGCCGAAGCGTTCGATGGCGGAAAGATGATCGAGCGCTCCTACACGCTGGAAGAAATCCCGATCTTCGTACGCCCCGGCAGCATCGTGCCGCTGTATCCGGAAGGCATGCGCGACCTGGCGAGCGTGCCCGACACGCTGATCCTGCAAGTGTTCCCCGGCGCCGAAGGCAGCACCCGGCTTTATGACGACGATGGCCTGAGCCAGGGTTACCAGCGCGGTGAGTTCGCGCAGACCTGCGTGCGCAACCGCCACGAAGACCGCGAGCATCGCCTGCGCATCGACGGCATGGAAGGTGACTACAGCGGACGCCCCGCCTTGCGCAGCTACGTGGTGGAGTTCCTGGATTCGGGTATTCCCGAACGCGTGGAAGTGAATGGCGAGGTCTTGCCTTACAGCGCGGAGCCCAGGGCCCGGACATGGTTGTTCGATGCCGCATGGCTTTGCATCCGGATCGATCTCGGGCCGGTACCCGTAGAGGAAGCCCAGGACATCGTCGCGCGTTTCCTGCCCGAGCATGCGGCTCCCACCGGCTTGCTGCATCGCATGCGCCGCGCCGCTGACGCCGTGAAATACCTCAAGCAGGTCTGGGGTGACATCTCCGCGTTGCCCGACGACGTGGACCTTGCCGGTCAGGCGGCGCGCGCGCTGGCGTACGCGGTGGACGAGGGCGACGACGAGGGCAGGGCGACGCGCTTCACGGCGGAAGTGACGGCGTTCGAGGCGCGTTTCGCGGCATTGCCCGCGAGCGTCGATGCGACTCCCATCGACGACGCGTTCAAACGCGGCTTCGCCGACCTGCTCGGGCGCTGACCGTTGCGCCGCCTGCTGGTTGTCCTTCTTCTTGCCATGCTGGCTTGCGGCGTGCAGGCGCAGTCCGCCGTGCGCGTGGGTTCCAAGGCGGACAACGAGGGGGCGTTGCTGGGCCAGATCGTGCTGCAGGTGCTGCGCCACGATGGCATACCCGTGGTGGACCGCACGCAGTTGGGCCCAACCTCGATTGTCCGGCGTGCCCTGCTCAATGGCGATCTGGACGTCTACCCCGAGTACACAGGGAATGCCGCGTTCTTCTTCCACCGTGAAGCCGATCCGGCGTTCCGCGATGCGGCCAGGGCGTATGCGCTGGCGTCGTCGCTCGACCTCGCGACGAACCGGCTGGTCTGGCTGTCGCCCGCGCCCGCCGATAACCACTGGGCC
>DATNJP010000433.1:0-9748 GCA_035603855.1 Luteibacter sp.
GCCTCACCATTGGTCTTGAGCCAGCGGCCGACACTGCGCAGCGTATCCTGCGCCCCCTGCGGGATCGTTCCATCCGCGCGCGGCCCGATGTTGAGCATCAGGTTGCCGTTCTTGCTGACGACGTCGGCGAGCAGATGGATGATGAAGGTGGGCGACTTGTACGTATCGTGTTCGATGTAACCCCACGATTCGTTGCTGATCGAGGTGTCGGTCTGCCAGTGCGTGGGATGGATGCCGGTGAGTTGGCCTCGCTCGATGTCCAGCGTACCGGCGCCCTCCGGGAAGTCGCCAAGCTTGTAGTTCACCACGACCCCGTCACGCTTCGCGCCGTCGTTGTAGTAATACGACAGCATGGTCGGCAGCGTGTTGCGGAAGGCCGGGTGCCCGATCCACCAGTCGAAGTAGATGAGGTCGGGGTGGTAGTCGTCGATCAGTTCGGCCGTGCGGGCAAGCCAGTCGTCGAGCCATGCCTGCGAAACGTAGGTCCAGTCGTCGGCAAGGATTTCATCGTGCTTGCTGAGGTGGTCCACTGCCGGGCCATACAACTCGGCGTTGGCCGGGTCGTTCACATCGGAATCGAAGTGACGGCCGCCGTCGAAGAACCAGTCGTGCTCGGCGCGGTGGGAAGAAACACCGAAGCGCATGCCCTGCCCTCGCACCGCCTTCGCCAGCAAACCGATGACATCGCGCTTCGGTCCCTTCTTCACCGCGGTCCAGTCGGACAGCTTCGAGTCGTACATGGCGAAGCCGTCGTGATGTTCTGCCACCGGCACGACGTATCGCGCGCCAGCCTCGCGGAACAGGGCGGCCCATGCGGCGGGATCGAAATGCTCCGCCTTGAACATCGGCACGAAATCCTTGTAGCCGAAGCGCGACTGCGGGCCATACGTCGCCACGTGATGGGCGAATTCCTTCGTGCCCTGCTTGTACATGTTGCGCGAATACCACTCGCTGCCGAAGGCCGGCACCGAGTACACGCCCCAGTGGATGAAGATGCCGAACTTGGCATCGTCGTACCACGCCGGCGACCGGTAGCCCTGCAGGGACGCCCAATCGGGCCGGAACGGGCCGTTGGCGACATCCCTGGCCACGTGGTCCAGGATCGCCTTGCGCTCCGGCGCGAACTTCGCCGAGGCCTTCTGCCAGGCGAGATCCTGAGCCTGTGGCGACACCTTGCCTGCCGTGGGCGCCGTGGCGTCACCGGCCTGGACGGTTCCGACGAGCAACGTCGCCGCCATGAGAGGGACCAGTCGTCGTCGCAGCATGGATCAACTCCTTTCAGCCAAAAAAGAACCGGCGGGGCCACAGGGAGTAAGCCACCGCCGGTTGCGCGCTAAAGCTTGAAATTAAGGGTCATCGAATACGTACGGCCGCTCTTGTACTCGCCGATGGGCGCGTACTTGATGTCGGCGTACTGGTAGTAAGTGGAATCGAGCAGGTTGGTCGCACTGAGCGTGACGCCCATCCATGCGTTCACCTGGTACGACGCGCTCAGGTCCAGCTCCTTGTACGCGTCGGCGAACACGTTGGAATTGAGGCGCCCCACCTGGGTGAAGTACGGGGAGCGCCGGCTGTAGTTGATACGCGCCGACCACGGGCCGTGCTCGTAGTACGGAATGATGTTGACCGTGTTCTTCGACAGGTACGGCAGGTTCAGTTTGTCGCCGTTGTTCTGCGTCTGCGTCGTGGCCTTGCTGTACGTGTAGTTCGTCTGGATGCCGAATCCGTAGCCGATGTCCTGCTGGTAGATCAGCGACAGGCCGGACACCTTCGCATTGGACGCGTTGATCGGCGAGGTCACCGAGTAGACGTTGGTCTGGCCGGTGGTCGGATCGGTCAGCGTCTGCTCCGACGTCGTCGTTACGATGTAGCTGTCGATCTTGCGCACGAAGCCTTCGACCGAAAGCAGGCTGGCCGGCGCGAAATACCATTCGGCGGACAGGTCGAAGTTGGTCGACTGGTACGGCTTGAGGTCGGGATTGCCCGAGCTGGCGGTGAAGTCACCCGTGCTCGCGCCGCTGAGCGAGGTGGCGCCGGCAAGGTCACCATACCTCGGGCGCGCCATCACCTTGGCCACCGACAGGCGCACCACCTTGCTCTCGTCGATGTCATACGCCACGTTGATCGACGGCAGCGGCTTGTAATAGTGCGTGCTGGTCGACACGCGGTTGTAGTTCACGCCATCGGCGGTCAGGTAATAGTTGGACGTGTCCTTCGTGTCCACGTAGCGGACACCCACGTTCCCGCGCCAGCTACCCGACTGGTAGTTGACCTGCAGGTAGGCATCCTTGGTGACCTCGGCCACGCCGAACATCGCCGGGTAGTTCAGCGTGTACGGCCCCTGCGGTTGCGACTTCAGGTAGTCGACGATGCTGCCCTGGCTGGCCGTCGGCCAGTCGGTCAGGTCGCCGCTGGCATGCAGGCCGTCGAACAGGCCACCCGGCGTCGAACCCGGCTCGAAGTCCGTCAGCGACACCGGATCGGTCGTATTGATGCGATTGCCGCGCGACTGCGTGCCGTTGAAGTGGTTGGTGTATTTCACGCCCATCTGGATCTGGTTGATCGGCCCCCAGTCCAGGTCGCGCGACGCATCGAACTGCGCATAGCGCTCGCGATCGGTGGTCTGCTCGTAGTAGATGCCGCCAGCCTGGTACTGGCCGGGAAGCGTGGTGTCGCCAGGCGGCGATCCCGCGGGCGCGCCGGGCAAACCCCAGTTACCGGCGGATCCGTTCTGGTAGTTCACGCTGGTATTGCGGCCGTCGTAGCCGAAGTTGTACCCGCCGTTCTGCAGCAGGTACTTCATGAGGTATTCGGGATCCTTGCCGCCACTGGCGCTGGTGTAGCCCACCTGGCTGGTGAACACCCAGTCGTCGCCATTGAAGTCGTGGCGCAGGTTGATGCTCTTGGTGGAGACCTCGGTCTTGCGGTAATTCGCGTCCATTTCCGCGTAGGGCTGGCCGTTGCCCGTGGTGGAGGACACCGTGCCCGAGGTGACGTAACCGTTGTTGACGTTGATGTCGGTCAGCTTGTTCAGGTCGCCACAGCCCGGGCAGACGTAGCGCGATTCGCTGAAGTTGTTGTACTTGCCCTTGACGTAGAGGCCGGTCAGGTTGAACTCGTTGTGATCGTCCGGTCGCCACTGCAACGCGGACTGCAGGCCGTTCCGCTCGCGGGTCTGCTGGAAATAGGCGCTGTTGATGCCGACGGGAATTTTCGCGTTGGCGTAGTTCGGGTCACCCGTGACGTTGGGATGGCTGGTGATGTTCGCGCCCGTCGTATATCCGAAGAATTCGATGCCTGCGCGCGACAGGTCTTCCTTGTCGTGGGTGACGCTGGTGAGGAAGCCGAACGTGCTATCGGCGTTCTTCCAGCTCCACAACGCCGAGCCACGCGGATTGCCTTCCGCCGAGCGGTCGTTGTAGTTGTAGCCCAGGGAGCCGCGCAGCGTGTTGGCCGGCAGGTCGAGCGGCTTGCGGGTATGGATGATCACGGTGCCGCCGATGCTGCCCTCGTCGATGCGGGCTTCGGGCGACTTGTAGACCTCCATCAACCCGATGATCTCGGGTGACAGCAGTGAGTAGTTGAACGTGCGGCCGCTGGTGTCGGTGGGATTGCCGCCCCAATCGCCCGAGGCGATGGTCTGTCCGTTCAGCAGCACGCGGTTCAGTGCGGCGTCGGTGCCGTTGACGCTGATCTTCTCGCCCTCGCCGAACTGGCGGTCGACGGTGATGCCGGGCAGGTGCGAGAGCGACTCGGCCGCGTTGGTGTCCGGAAACTTGCCGATGTCCGTGGCGCTGATCGCGTCGACGACGGCGTTGGCATTACGCTTCACGTCGATCGCCTTTTCCAGGCTGCCGCGATAACCGGTGACCGTCACCGCCTGCAATTCTTCCACCTGCTTCTCGGCTGCTTTCTGCTGGGCCGTCTTCTGCTGTGCCGTCTTGGGCCTTTCCGTACCGGCGGGTGCCGCGTCCTGCGCGTTTGCCACCGCCGTGAGTGCATACAGGATGCTCACGCACAGCAGGGTCTTGCTGATGGTCATGCTCTGGTCTCCCCCGAAGCTTTATTCCGGATGCACGCCATCCGCCCGGTGGGGCAGCACGTGCTCGTCTGCATGGAAACCGCACCGCTGGCGGCGGCGCGGGCGTTCAGCCCTTGCACCGGTGCTGACGCGCCATCGGCCCCTCGCCGACAACGTTGTCATCTGAAGCCCACGTCTATCCCGCAGACCCGTTCACTGGCAAACTCAGTATTCAGATATGTTTGCATCGATTCAAGTTGCACCGCACCATGGTTTCCGGGCCGGTTTTGCCTCTAGACAAGTTCACCTATAAACGTAGTATTTATACATGTACCCAGGAGCACCGATGCCTTCGCCGCAGCCCAGCCAAGACCGAGCCATCTCCCCGGGCCGCAAGCCGCTGGCGCTCTCGCCTCTGGCTTTCGGCGGGGCGCCCGTGGGCAACCTCTATACCGAGGTGGATGAGGCGGCGGCCGCGGCCGCCATCCGGCGAGCCTGGGAAGGTGGCATCCGCCATTTCGATACGGCGCCCTATTACGGTTTCGGCCTGAGCGAGACACGCATCGGCAACGCACTCGCCGGCGTCCCGCGCGTGAGCTACACGCTGTCGACGAAGGTCGGTCGTGTCATCGAAGAGGCGGAGGGTCACCGTGGCCAGGACGACGGCTTCGCCGTTGACGGCCGGACGGCACGTTTCGACTACAGCCGCGAAGGCGTCCGTCGCAGCCTCGAGGCAAGCCTGCGGCGCCTGCGCACCGATCGCATCGATGTCCTGTTCCTGCACGACATCGGCGCCCTCACCCATGGCGACCGCCATCCGCAGGTCCTTGCGCAGGCGCTGGACGAAGCGCTCCCGGAAATGGCGCGGATGCGCGACGAAGGACTCGTCGGCGCCATCGGCATCGGCGTGAATGAAGAAGCGGTATGCCTCGACGTGATGCCGCGCTTCCCCCTCGACGCGATCATGCTCGCCGGCCGCTACACCTTGTTCGAGCAGGCGGGGAGCGAGCATGTCATGGCCCGCGCGGAAGCCGACGGCGTCTCCGTCCTCGTCGCGGGTCCGTACAACTCGGGCCTGCTCGGTGCCGCCGATCGTCCCGGCTCGACATACAACTACGCACCAGCGACGCCCGCTATCCTCGCCCGCGCCGAACGCTTCTATGACGTCTGCCACCGCACCGGCGCCGATATCGGTGCGGCGGCGCTGCAGTTTCCCCTCGCCCACCCCGCCGTCGTCAGCGTGGTCTGCGGCCTGCGGTCACCGGCAGAAGTGGACACCGCGCTGCTGCGTCAGAATGCCAAGGTCCCCGTCACCACGTGGATCGCCCTTGGCGATGAAGGCCTCCTGGCGCCGGGGGTTCCCACGCCGTGATCGTCGACGCACACCGGCACTACTGGGATCCGTCGCGACTCGACTATGCGTGGCTCGCCGGTGCGCCGGCGTCGCTGCGCAGGGCGTTTCTCCCTACGGATATCCTGTCGTCCGCCGATGCGTGCATCCTCGTGCAGGCCGCTCCCGACGAGCGCGAGACGCGCTTTCTCTTCGACCTCGCTAGCGAGAATCCCGGCATCCTTGGTGTCGTGGGTTGGGTGGATTTCGAAGCCGACGATGTCGACGCACGCCTCGACCGCCTCATCGTCGACGGCGGTGGCCTGCTTCGTGGTGTCCGGCCCATGGTGCAGGACATTCCGGACGTGGCGTGGCTCGCGTCGCCGGTGCTCGATCGCGCTTTCGACCATGTGCGTGACCGCGGCCTTGTCTTCGATGCGCTGGTCGATGGCAGGCATCTTCGGGTGCTCGCGGAGCGATTGTCGCGACATCCTGGCTTGCGCAGCGTCATCGACCACGCCGCCAAGCCGGACATCACCGGGAGTGGGTTTGCCGAATGGTCCGGCGCGATCGCCCGCCTCGCGCAGATGCCGGACGTCTACTGCAAATTATCGGGCCTGCTCACGCTGACGGGCCCTCGCGCGGACCCACACGCGGTGGAACCGTATGCCGCGCACCTGTTCGAGACCTTCGGCGCCGATCGCCTGATCTGGGGTAGCGACTGGCCCGTGCTGACGACGCACGCCACGTACGAGGCATGGAAGACGCATGCCCGCGAACTCGTTCAACGCCATGCGCCAGGGTCGGAAGCCGCCGTCTTCGGTGGCAATGCGCTCGGCATCTATTCCCTCGCTTCCAGGAACTCACCATGACGTCCTCCCCCTCTTCCGGCCGTCTCGCAGGCAAGCGCGCGCTAGTCACGGCCGCCGCTGCTGGCATCGGCCGCGCCACCGCCCTGGCCTTCGCCGCCGAAGGCGCGACCGTACTAGCCACCGATATCGACGCGACACGCCTCGACGAGCTCGCCGCGGAGCAACCGTCGATGTCGGTGCGCCAGCTCGACGTGACCGACCCAGCCGCCATCGCAGCCCTCGTCGCGGAGGCGGGCGCCATCGACGTCCTGTTCAACTGCGCGGGCTACGTGCACGCGGGCACCCTTCTCGATACCGACGACGCCAGCTGGCGCCGCTCGTTCGCGATCAACGTGGACAGCATGTTCCACACCTGCCGCGCGGTGCTCCCCGGCATGCTCGAACGTGGGGCCGGCAGCATCGTGAACATGTCTTCGGTCGCCTCCAGCATCAAGGGCGTGCCGAACCGCTTCGCCTACGGCACCACCAAGGCCGCCGTCATCGGCCTGACCCGTTCGATCGCCGCCGACTACGTCGCACGTGGCGTCCGCTGCAACGCCATCTGCCCGGGCACGGTGAAGACGCCGTCGCTGGGCGACCGCGTGCGCGCGTTGGGTGGCGACGAAGACGCCGCATGGCGCGGCTTCGCCGAGCGCCAGCCGATGGGCCGCCTGGGCGATCCGCGTGAGATCGCCGCGCTCGCCGTCTATCTCGCGTCCGACGAATCGTCGTTTACCACCGGCACGGTCCACGTCGTGGACGGTGGCTGGTCGAACTGAGGAAAGCACGATGAAACTCGTACGCTACGGCGCCGTCGGCGCAGAGAAGCCCGGCCTCATCGACGACGGCGGCCAGCTGCGCGATCTCTCCGGCGTTGTCGCCGACCTGTCGGGCGCCGCGATCGGCAATGAAGGCCTGCGTCGCCTCGCCGCGATCGATCCCGCATCGCTGCCGCGGGTCGACGGGAATCCGCGCTTTGGTGCACCTGTCGCGGGCATCGGCAAGATGATCTGCGTAGGCATGAATTACGCGGACCACGCCGCCGAAACCGGCGCGCCCGTGCCCGAACAACCGGTGCTCTTCATGAAGGCCACGACGGCCATCGGTGGCGCGAACGATACGGTCGTTATTCCGCGTGATTCGGTGAAGACGGACTGGGAAGTGGAACTCGGTGTCATCATCGGGGAAGTCACGCGCGACGTGACCGTCGACGACGCCATGCATCACGTGGCCGGCTATGCGGTCATCAACGACCTCTCCGAGCGCGAGTTCCAGCTCGAGCACGGCGGCCAGTGGGTGAAGGGCAAGAGCTGCGACACGTTCGGCCCGATCGGACCCTGGCTCGTCACGCGCGACGAGGTGGCCGACCCGCAGAACCTGTCGCTGTGGCTCGAGGTCAACGGCCATCGCTACCAGAACGGCAATACGCGGACGATGGTCTTCGGCGTGGCGCAGCTCGTCAGCTACATCAGCCGCTACATGACGCTGATGCCAGGCGACGTCATCAGCAGCGGCACGCCGGCCGGCGTTGGCCTGGGACTGAAGCCCCCGACCTACCTGAAACCCGGCGACGTGATCGAGCTGGGCATCGAAGGCCTCGGCCGCCAACGCCAGGATGTCGTGGCCCACCCCGGCCGACGCCCTTGAACCCGTTCATGACGGATCGACACATTGCCGGCTCGGGAGGCCGGATTGCATGGTGAATATCACGGCGCTGGACACGTTCGACGTCCGCTTTCCGACCTCGCTGGACCACGACGGCTCCGACGCGATGAATCCGGACCCCGACTACTCCGCGGCCTACGTGGTCATTCGTACGGACAGCCCTGACGGTCTGGCCGGCTACGGACTCGTGTTCACGATCGGCCGCGGCAACGACGTGCAGACCGCCGCGCTTGCCGCCCTGGAACACATGGTGGTGGGCCGTCCCCTCGAGGACGTGGTCGACCACCTCGGCGATTTCGCGCGCGAGCTCAACGGCGATTCGCAACTGCGCTGGCTCGGCCCCGAGAAGGGAGTGATGCACATGGCCATCGGTGCGGTCATCAATGCCGCCTGGGACCTCGCCGCGCGTCGTGCGAACAAGCCGCTATGGCGTTTCATCGCCGACATGACGCCGGAGCAGATCGTCGAGCAGATCGATTTCCGCTATCTCACCGACGCGATGACACCCGCACAGGCGCTTGCGATCCTGCGCGAGGCCGAGCCACACAAGCAGGCGCGCATCGCGCAGCTCGAGGCCGAAGGCTATCCCGCTTACACCACCTCGCCCGGTTGGCTCGGCTACACCGACGAGAAAATGCAGCGCCTTGCACGGCAGGCCGTCGAGGACGGCTTTCGCACGATCAAGCTGAAGGTCGGCCTGCGCCTCGAAGACGATATCCGCCGCTGCCGCCTGGCGCGCGAGACGGTCGGTCCCGATATCGCCATCGCGGTGGATGCGAACCAGCGCTGGGACGTGGGCACCGCCATCGACTGGCTGAAGCCGCTGGAAAGCGTCGGGCTGGCATGGGTGGAAGAACCGACCAGCCCGGACGACGTGCTCGGCCACGCCGCGATTCGCCGCGCCGTCGCACCCACGCCGATCTCCACGGGCGAGCATGGCCAGAACCGCGTGCTGTTCAAGCAATTGCTACAGGCCGAGGCCGTCGACCTCATCCAGATCGACGCGGCGCGCGTCGGCGGCGTGAACGACAACCTCGCCATCCTGCTGCTCGCGGCGCACTTTGGCGTGCGCGTGTTCCCGCATGCGGGAGGCGTCGGCCTGTGCGAGCTGGTGCAACACCTCGCGATGGCCGACTTCGTGGCGATCACCGGCAAGAAGGAAGATCGCGCCATCGAGTTCGTCGACCATCTGCACGAGCACTTCGTCGACCCCGTGCGCATCGAGCATGGCCGTTACATGGCGCCGACCGCGCCGGGTTTCTCCGCGCAGATGCTGCCGGCCTCGGTACGCGATCACCTGTTTCCGGACGGCATCGTCTGGCGCGGCCTGCCGCTCGCGGCGCGCGGCTGAAGGCATGACGACGCCGGTCACGAACATCGCCGACCTGCGCGAGCTGGCTCGCCGGCGCGTGCCGCGTGCCTTCTTCGAGTACGCGGACCGGGGCTCCTACGACGAATCGACACTGCGCGAGAATCGCCGTGCGTTCGAGCGCCTTCGCTTCCGCCAGCGCGTGATGAGCGACGTCGACAACCGGTCGCTTTCCACGACGGTCGTGGGCCAGCCGATCAGCATGCCGTTGGCGATCGCGCCCACCGGACTGACCGGCTTGCAGCACGGCAGTGGCGAGATCCACGGCGCGCGTGCCGCTGCGAAGGCGGGTATTCCGTTCTGCCTGAGCACGATGTCCATCTGCTCTATCGAGCAGGTACGCGCGGCTTCCCCGGCGCCCTTCTGGTTCCAGGTGTACGTGATGCGCGACCGTGGGTTCACACGCGAGCTCATCGTTCGCGCGCGCGCCGCCGAGTGCTCCGCTCTGATGCTCACTGCCGATCTCACGGTGCAGGGACAGCGCCATCGCGAGATCAAGAACGGCCTGTCCG
>DATNJP010000434.1:0-5458 GCA_035603855.1 Luteibacter sp.
GGCAGCGAACTACGTCGTAACCAGCAAGAGCTTTAGGCGGTCACGATTTATAAGTCGTAGGCTACTTTTGGTGGGTACTGCCGGAGACTTGGTTAGAACCATCGCGCTCCCCGACCACGCCGCTGCGCTGCGCATTTCTAATGAGCTAGGTCTGGAACTGGATCGGACTGATACACCGACCATGGAGCAGAAAGATCCGCACCACGTCTAAAGCTTCGACCCACCATCCACAGCAAGCACCTGCCCCGACACCCATCGCGACGCCGGCGATGCAGCAAATGCGATCACGTCAGCGATCTCGCCGGCCTCGGCAATGCCCTGCAACGCCTGCATGCGCAAGGCCGCCGCACGCCCTTCCTCGGTCTTAGTGAAGTTCGACATATCCGTGTCGACCACACCGGGAGCCACGGCGTTGACCCGGATGCCGCGCTCACCCAGCGACGCCGCAAGGTGCCGCGCAAGCGTCTCGACGGCGCCCTTCGATGCAGCGTACGCGGCGATCTTCGGCAGCGCGGTGCGAGCGGCCAGCGACGAGACGAACACGATGGAACTGCCTTCGCCGAGCACCGGTAGTAACTGCTGGACCAGGAAGTGGGGTGCGCGGACATTCACGGCGAACAGGCGATCGAAGTCGGCCACGGTGAACGCCTCGATCGGCGTGGCGTTGGTGACACCCGCGTTCGCCACAAGGATGTCCAGCCGTTCGCCCACGATCTCGCGCACGCGCGCGGCGAGTGTCACCGGGCCTTCCGGTGTTTCCAGGTCGGCGCCGAGAGCCGTCGCACGTCCGCCGGCTGCCGAGATCTCCGCGACGAGGCTTGCCGCCTCCGACGCGGAATGCCCGTAGTGCACCAGCACCAGGGCGCCCAGCCTGGCCAGCGCCAATGCTGTAGCGCGGCCAATACCGCGGGAAGCGCCTGTTACGAGCGCGGTCTTGCCAGACAGGGTCTGCATGGGTGTCCTCGGGAAGCGGATAAGCCATGGGAAGGCTTTCTAAGGCATATGCTGAGGGCATCTACCCTTGTGCACCAAGACTTTGTAAGCTCCGGGCCATGCCTCGTAGGCATGGTAGGAGCCCACCGTGGAACTCAGACATCTCCGCTACTTCATCGCCGTTGTAGAGGAGGGCAGTGTCACGCTCGCGGCCGAGCGACTGCACACGTCGCAGCCATCGCTCAGCCGCCAGATCCGCGATCTGGAAGAGCAGGTCGGTGAGACATTGCTGACGCGCAGCGCCCGCGGCGTCGAGCCTACGGCGGCAGGGCAGGCCTTCCTTGTCCACGCTCGCATGGCCCTCGTCCAGGTCGAGGCGGCGCGCGAGGCGGCGCGGCGGGCGGCGCATCCGAGCAAGCCAGGCTTCTCCATGGGCTTCCTCACGGGCCAGGAATTGCGCTGGCTCCCGCGAGTCATGCGCCTGCTCGCCGATCAGTTGTCCTCCATCGAACTTTCGGTATCCAGCAACCACTCGCCGCTGCTGGCGGATGACCTTCGCCGTGGCCGTCTCGATGTCGCGTTCATGCGTGCCGAGGACAACGTGCCCGAGCTGGCCTATCGTTCCATTGCGCGCGAGCCATTGATCGTCGTGATGCCGAGCGATCACCCGCTCGCCGCCGAAACCTCGGTCGAACCGGCCGCCCTGGCGAAACACACCTTCATCAACGTATCGGGCACGGCGCCGTCCGTGCGCCGCGTGGTCGACGCCTACCTGGAAGCGAAAGGCCTCGCGGTCGTCCCGGCGCATGACGTCGACAACCTGGCCATGGCGATGTCGTTGATCGCCTCCACGCGGGGCGTCGCGTTGTTGCCCGAGTACGCCAGGGACTTCATCCCAAGGTCGGTGACGAGCCGGCCACTACGCGGGGACCCTCCCATCATCGACCTGGTCGCGGCGTGGGATCCATCGAACACGTCGACGACGCTGAAGTTGCTGCTGGACCGCCTCGACGACCTGCCGGCTGAGCGCGACGCGCACCGGCCATAAACCATCTTGTGGCACATATACGACCACCTCTGAGCAGGTACCTTGAACCCATGCGCCTTGCCAAGGGGGAGAGGCATGTTTGGTTACTACGTAGAACTGGCACTACGTCATACCCGGCAGAACAAGATGCTGACGGCGCTGATGGTGCTGGCCATCGCGGTCGGGATCGGGGCCAGCATGACCACGTTGACCGTCATGCACCTGCTCTCGGGCGATCCGCTCCCCGGCCGTAGCGACCACCTCTATTACCCGCAGGTAGATGTCGATCCCGCATCCAAAGGGCGGGAACCGTACGACGTTCTCGACTACCAGACCGCCACGGATCTATGGAGCGCGCACCGCGCCGATCGCCAGGCGCTGCTCGTCAGCAGCGACATCAAGTTGAAGGCGCCGGATTCGAAGCTGCCTCCGCTGATGCTGCGCATGCTCTCCACGACGTCCGACTTCTTCCCGATGTTCGCCGTGCCGTTTCGCTATGGCCGCGGATGGAGCGCGGACGATGATGCGTCGCGCTCTCGCGTGGCCGTGATCTCATCCGACCTCAACGACAAGCTGTTCGGTGGCGAGAACAGCGTCGGACGCGTGCTTCGCGTGAGGGACAGGGATGTTCGCATCATCGGTGTCCTCGCGCCCTGGCGGCCCTCGCCATTGTTCTACGACGTGAAAGGCGGACGCTTCTCCAATGGCGACACGGCGGATTTCTACGGCAAGCCCGAAGGTGTGTTCATGCCGTTCAATACGGCACTCGAGATCAATGACGGCAACTTCCAACCCTTCACATGCTGGGCTCTGCCGGCAACACCGGGACACCTGCAGAACACGCCATGCGTGTGGGTCGCCCTCTGGGTACAACTGAACGACGCCACCAAGGTCGCCGACTATCGTCGCTACATTGCCGACTATGCCAAGGAACAAAAGGCGCTTGGCCGCATCACGCAGACCGACAACACGCGCCTGCGCTCGCTGATGGAATGGCTCGACTTCAATGGCGTGGTGCCGAGTGACGTGAAGCTACAAACCTCCCTGGCCTTCGCCTTCCTGGTCATCTGCCTTTGCAACGTGGTGGGCCTGCTTCTGGCGAAGTTCCTGCGCCGCGGCGGCGAGATCGGCCTGAGACGTGCGCTGGGTGCCACGCGTGGGACGGTGTTCACCCAATACCTCGTCGAAGCAGGCGTCATCGGTGTCATTGGCGGCATCGGCGGACTGGGCCTCACCTTGCTGGGCCTGTCACTCGTGCGGCGACAACCGGTGCCCTATGCGGACTTCGTCCACCTCGACCTGTCCATGTTCCTCGCGACCTTCGCGCTGTCCGTCGGCGTGAGTCTTCTGGCAGGCGTGCTGCCAGCACTGCGGGCCAGCCTCGTCGAACCCGCGCTGCAACTGAAGGTGTTGTGAGATGAGCACCCTGCAGATTCAACCGGTGCTCGCCGCGCTGCGCAAACATCGCATCGCCACGATCCTCATCGCGATCGAGATCGCCCTGGCCTGCGCCGTGCTCTGCAACGCCTGCTTCCTGATCATGCAGCGCGTGCAGGCGATACACGTGGAGAGCGGCGTCGATGAAGATGCGCTCGGCACCATCAAGCTGGAAGGCTTCGATCCCCACCAGGCCAACGACCTCAACGCCCGCGTCATCCAGGGCTTGCGCGGACTGAGTGGCGTGCAATCGGTGACGGCGATCAACGCCGTGCCTTTCAGCGAGCCCGCCGGGATCGCCGGCGTGAACCTCGACGCGGCGGGCCATCAGTTCGGTGGCGTCGTGGACTTCTACATCGCGGGCCCCGGCGCCATCGATGCACTGGGCGTACGCGTTCTGGCGGGCCGCAAGCCCACGCCGGAGGAATACGCGCCGGTCGCGCAGATCGTCCCCAAGGATGCCCCTGTCCTGATCACCCGCGTCCTGGCGGAACATTTCTGGCCGGGCGAGAACCCGTTGGGCAAGATGATCTGGAGCCTCGACACCCAGTTCCGGGTCATCGGCGTGCTGGATCACCTGTCCATTCCGCAACCGGGCGGCGGTGAAGAGAAGTCGCCGGACTGGTCGATCGTCGTGCCTGCGCAGCCCGGCCCGCAGTTCGCCGGCAGATACCTGTTGCGCGCGGACCCGCGCGATCTTCCCTCAGTGATGCGACGTGCCAGGGAAGCCGTGCTGACCATCGCACCCGACGCGGTGCTGGATCAGGAACAAAGCCAGTCGGTGGGCGATCTGCGCAATCGGTTCTTCCTCAACGCGCGCGTCATGGCAGGCTTGCTGGTCGGTGTCGTCGTGGCGCTCCTGGGCACCACGGCGCTCGGCATCGTCGGGCTCGCCAGCTTCTGGGTGGCGCAACGTCGCAAGCAGATCGGCGTCCGTCGCGCGCTTGGGGCGACCAGCGGCGACATCCTGCGCTACTTCCAGATCGAGAACTTCCTGATCGTCAGCTTCGGCATCGCCTTGGGGATGGCCCTGGCGTACGGCATCAACGCCGCCCTGATGAGCGTCTACGAGTTGCCTCGCCTGCCCATCGGGTATCTGCCGATCGGTGCCATCGCGCTGTGGGTGCTGGGACAGTTGGCCGTGCTGGCGCCTGCGTTGCGAGCGGCATCGGTGCCGCCGGTGGCGGCGATGCGCTGAAGGAGGAGGGTAAACTAGGAAGGTGAGCACACCCCCCGAAAACGGCTACATCCTGACCCGCCATTGGCGTGACACGAGGGACGGAACCGAGATCGAATTGTGGGTGGCAACCGAGGCTGGCGCGCGCCGGATCGTCGTGACCAGGCAGCGCAACGTGGCCTTCGCCCGGGCCAGCGCGCTGGACGAGATCCGCGCCCTGATCGGAACGGACACCGGGGTCGAACTCACGCCCCTGCCGCTGAAGACGTTCGACCAGGAACCCGTGGTGGGCGTGTACACGCGTGCGTACCGGGCACTGCTGAACCTCGAGAAGCGACTGGCCGAGTCGGGCATCGAACTGTTCGAGGCCGACATCCGCCCCGACGATCGGTACCTGATGGAGCGATTCATCACCGCCGCCGTCACCATCGAAAACAAGGACGCCGACAGCGGTACCTACGTGAATCCTCGGCTTCGTCCCGGTGACGACTACCGGCCTTCGCTGCGTATCGTCTCGCTCGACATCGAAACCAGCGCGTCGGGTGAGGTCTACTCCATCGCGCTCGAGGGATGCGGGCAGCGCCAGGTCTTCATGCTGGGTAGCCCGGCAAGCGACGCGGCGGCCGAGGAAGATTTCGAGCTGACGTATGTCGACGACCGCTCGCAACTGATCATCGCCCTGAACAACTGGTTCCGGCATCACGATCCCGATGTGATCATCGGCTGGAACCTGATCCAGTTCGATCTGCGCTTGCTCCAGGCGTGCGCCGATAAGTGCGGGCTCGTACTTACGCTCGGGCGTGGTGGCACGCCTATCGATTGGCGAGATCATCGGCGTCGCGATGGCTACGTGTTCGCATCGATTCCCGGCCGCCTTCCCATCG
>DATNJP010000435.1:0-5565 GCA_035603855.1 Luteibacter sp.
GAGCCGCGCAGCGGCTAACCTTTCGCCGGAGGGACGGCCGACGTGTTCGCGACAAGGGTGGCGGACGAGGGCTCCCCGCCACGTACGAGCGCTAACGCGAGGCCGACAGGCGAGCCCGCACCAGAAAGGCAAAGCACAAACCAGCGAACCAAGACACAGCGAAGCACCCCAAGACGCAACGCCGAAAATCGGGCTGTCATGACGCAGTAACCCACGACATTCGCAAGAACATACCCCGATGGCAGGCCCTTTAAATGATCATCACAGTACCAATGTCATCCTAAGTTTCTTCGTCACAGACGCAACGGAGTGAATCCATGGCAAGCATCAACGCATCCGCAAGTGGCACGTTCAGGATTGGTGGCGACCTCGAGGTCAATCGGCTTGGCTTTGGTGCCATGCGTATCACTGGCAAAGGCATCTGGGGTGATCCCGCCAACCCGAAAGCCGCGCGCGAAACGCTCGCGCGACTGCCCGACCTCGGCGTCAACCTGATCGATACGGCGGACAGCTACGGTCCGGAAGTCAGCGAGGACCTCATTCGCGAGGTGCTGCATCCTTATAAAGGATTGGTCATCGCGACCAAAGGTGGCCTTACGCGCCACGGACCGGATATCTGGGCGCCGCTGGGCCGGCCGGAATACCTGCGTCAGTGCGTGCTGATGAGCCTGCGCCGGCTGGGTGTCGATCGCATCGACCTGTGGCAGTTGCACCGCATCGATGCCAAGGTGCCCCGCGACGAGCAGTTCGGCGTCATTCGCGACATGCAGAACGAAGGCCTCATCCGCCACGTGGGTCTTTCCGAGGTGAATGTCGAAGAGATTGAAGCGGCCTCGAAGTTCTTCAAAGTCACGACCGTGCAGAACCTCTACAACCTGGGCAATCGCCAGAGCGAAGCGGTCGTCGACTATGCCGACAAGCACGGCATCGGCTTCATCCCCTGGTTCCCGCTGGCGGCGGGGGAGCTGGCGAAGGAAGGCTCGGTGTTGTCGAGCATTGCGAAGAAGCTCGGCGCGACGGATGGTCAGGTCGCGCTGGCATGGTTGCTGAAGCGTACGCCGGTGATGCTGCCGATTCCGGGTACGGGTAGCCCCGATCACCTCGAAGAGAACATCAAGGGTGCGTCGCTTGAGCTTTCGAAGGAAGACTATGAGGCACTCGAGCACGCGGTGAAGAAGTAAGCCGTCATCTCTCGCCTTAGTGCGCGTGGAACGGCGGCTGGTCCGCACGTTCCGCGCGTGCTTCGTAGAGGCGCCGGTCGGCGGCTTCCAGTGCGTCGGCCAGGATGGCGCCTCGCGGTTTCAGTGCCGCGCCGATCGTGAAGGCGATCGGCGCGTCGCTGGCGTCCGCGAGCAGGCGCGTGCTGAGCGCGGCCAGCAGGCTGGCGTCGGCGGCACGCAGTACCACCAGGAACTCATCGCCACCGAGGCGGATCACGGCATCGCCGTGACGAAGGCGCCTGCGCAGGAAGTGCGCGATGCCGACCAGCACATCGTCGCCGTGCTGGTGCCCGTAGGTATCGTTGACCGCCTTGAAGCGGTCGAGGTCGACGGCGATGCAGCCAAGCGCTTCGTCCACGCACGACTCCGCCAGATAGGCGAGATAACGGCGGTTGTAGCACTGCGTTAGCGGGTCGCTGAGCGACCATTCCCGTAGCTGGCGTTCCTGCCGGTATTGTTCGGTGACATCCTGCGCGTGGCCGAGCACGTAGCGTTCCTCGCCATCGTCGTCGAGCACGTTGTGATACGCCCAGATGCGTAGCTCGCCTTCGGCGGAGCGCAGTTCCAGCCGTCCCGAATCGCTGCCCACACTGGCGATGCGCGTGAGGTATTGCTCGTACAGCGGGATTTTTTCCGGGCGTATGAAATCCGACAGGTGGCGCCCCATCAGCTCGTTGATGGGATAACCGAGCGATTTCGCGGCAGCGGGATTCACCGACAACAGGATGCCGTCGAGGTCATGGGTACAGATCAGTCCGAGACTGAACTGAAAGAGTTGGCGGAAGCGGCGTTCGCTGGCTTCCAGCGACGCGACGGCGCCGCGCAGGCGGTCTTGCCACTCCTGGGCGCCCCGCCGCAGATCGCGCTCGGTGGTGATCTCGCGGGCCAGCGCGGCGTTTCTTTCGAGCGCCATGGAACGTTGTTCGGCGGCCAGGTCGGCCACGTTGCCGAGTTCCAGAAGGATGGCGCGCTGTTGTCCGGTGAGATGCGCCGGCAGGCGATCCGCGATCAGGTCCGTGAGTGCCAGGGCATTGCCGGCCACCAGCGAGGCGGTCCGCGCGATACTTTCGAACAAGGGTTCGGGGGCACTGTCCAGGATCGCCAGGGCACGTAATCGTGCGAGGTGACGTACATCGTCGGGTGGCGGCGCGGTCGGCATCGCGATTCCGAGTGGGGGATGACAGACGAACGTACCGTTTCACGCTCGCGGCGGGGGTGATCTACGTCACCGCTCCGGACGCGGGCGCTGCGGCATCAGTTCAGGCCAGCTGTCGTCGTCGCGCCGTGAACGCCGCCGGAAATGTTCAATGCAGCTTGACGGGTGGCAGGGTGGTGTTACGCAACCAATCGGCCAGCCACAGCGCCGTCGCCCGCGGCCAGCCGTGCAGCGTGACGCGATGCATGTACTGGAGCGACACATAGAGCATCTTGGCGAGCCAGCCGCGCATGGGTATCAGTTTCTTGCCGGGGCCCGATGGCAATTCGCCCGTCGCCTGTCGCACACCCAGCGATACGAGCGTGCCCTTGGCGTGGTAGACGAAGGGCGGCACGGCATCGCCCTTGAGCGTTCGCGGCAGGGTGCGCGCCAGGTAGCTGGCCTGCTGGTGCGCGGCCTGCGCGGTCGGCGGCACGCTGGGGCCGTCGGGCGTGGTCGTGGCGAAGGCGCAATCGCCGATGGCGTAGACGTCGGGCACGCCTGTCGCGGCGAGATTGGGTTCCACCACGATGCGGCGGTCCCGCGACAGCTTGAACGGGCCGAGACCTTCGATGATGTCGTGGCCGGTGACGCCGGCAGCCCAGACCTGGATATCGCACGGCACCGTGCTGCCGTCCGAAAGATGGAAAGCCCCGGGTTTCACGGCATCGACGCCGACCCCGACGCGCAGGTGCACACCCATGCGCTCGAGGATCCGCTGCGCGGAGGCGGACGTACGAGGGTCCACCGCGGGAAGCACGCGCGGGGCCATGTCCATCAGCGTGATGTCCAGTTTCGACGCCGGTTCCAGGCCGCCATAGCGGTGCATGCTGTTGAACGCGTGGTGCAGTTCGGCGGCCAGTTCGACGCCCGTGGCGCCTGCGCCGACGATGCCGATACGCATGCGCCGCCCGGGATCGCCCGCGCTGCGCAGCGCCAGCGCGAGGATCTTCCGGCGCAAGGCCACGGCCTGGCCCGGGCTATCGAGCATGTCGCAGTATTCGAGGACACCCGGCGTGCCGAAGTCGTTCACGCGGCTGCCGAGGGCCAGCACGAGGGTGCCGTAGGAAAGCGAACGCGGTGGCAGGATCAATTCGTCCGACTGCGGCAGGCGAACTTCGTCCAGGTCGATGGTGTGCGCCACGGTGTCCACGCGCATGAGGGCGCCGGGTTCGTAGCGATAGCCGTGCGCCTGTGCATGGGCCAGGAAGGGCACGGCTTCCTCGCCGTCACCCAGCAGGCCCGCGGCGAGTTCGTGGAGACGTGGTTTCCAGAAGTGACTGGCGTCGCGATCGACCAGGGCCACGTCCAGGTCGTCGCGTTTGCCGAGGCGTGCAGCCAGTTCGATGCCCGCCGCGCCTCCGCCGACGATGACGACGGAGTGGGCGCCTTGGCGTTTGGGTGCGGTCATGGAAGCGTCTCCCAGGGATCCTGCCGTCCAGCATAGCGGCAGGATCGTCCGCTGCTTGCGAAGACCTGCCTCGTCATGTACACACCCTTCATGTTTGGCATCCCCCGCTACGACATCACCGCGCCCTCAGGGTGACAACGGCTTCTCCTGCGGGAGCCGCTTCAGCGGCGATAGATGCCCGTCATGTGCCCACGGAGAACCCCATGTTCCAGTCCCCGGTGTCGCGGATCGACGCCAAGCTTGCCGTTGTTTTCGATGCGCTGGGTTTGCCCGCGCCTCTGGCGCGTGCGCAACCGTCCGACCGGCCCGAGTTGGGCGACTTTCAGTGCAATGGGGCGCTTGCCGCCGCGCGCGAGGTGCGCCGGCCACCACGCCAGATCGCCGACGACGTTGCCGCGCGCCTGCGCGACGATCCCGCGTTTGCCGAGGTGTCCGTCGCCGGTCCGGGCTTCATCAACCTGCGTCTGTCGACGTCGTTCCTTTCCGACGGTGCCGAAGCGATGCTGGCGGACGCGGCCCTTGGGGTCGCCGATGAAGGGCGTGGGCGCCTTGTCGTGCTGGATTTCGGCGGCCCCAATGTCGCCAAGCCACTTCACGTAGGGCACCTGCGTTCGCTGGTGCTTGGCGAGAGCCTGCGCCGGATCCATGCCGCGCGAGGTTGGCGGACTCATGGCGATGCCCACCTGGGCGATTGGGGCTTGCAGATGGGCATGCTCAGCTCCGCCATTCGCCATCGCGATCCGTCACTGGCGTATTTCCGTGGCGGGGAAGGGCAACCATATCCGGCGAACGCGCCCGTGACGCTCGAAGAGTTGGAACGGCTCTATCCGGAAGCCGCCGCGGCCAGTCGTGCCGATCCGGAGCGGATGGCCGAGGCGAGGGCGGATACCGCGGCACTGCAGGCGGGCGACCCGGGCTTGCTCGCCTTGTGGCGCTCATTGCGCGAACTCAGCCTGCGCGCGCAGGTCGCCGACTTTGGTGAACTCGGCATCGTGTTCGATGCGCTCGACGGTGAAAGCGATGTGCGCGATGCCATCGCACCGCTGGTCGAGCGCCTGCGTTCGTCCGGGGTGGCGCGCCAGAGCGATGGCGCGCTGATCGTCGACGTGGCTGAGGAAGGCGATGCCTTTGACGTGCCGCCATTGCTCCTGGCCAAGAGCGACGGCGCCGCCTTGTACGCGACAACGGACCTCGCCACGCTCGAGGCGCGCGCGGCCATGCCCGGGCTCGCGCGTGTCGTCTACGTCGTGGACCAGCGACAGGCGCTGCATTTCACGCAGGTGTTTCGCGCGGCGGCGAAGGCATCCATCGCCTCTGGCGTGGAATTGATCCACGCGGGTTTCGGCACGGTGAATGGCCGCGACGGCAAGCCATTCAAGACGCGCGATGGTGGCGTGGCCAGACTTACCGATCTCCTGGACGAAGCGGTGCAGCGTGCGGCGGAACGAATCGATGAGTCGGGATACGGCGAAGGACTGGACGCAGCGGGCAGGCTCTCGCTAGCGCGTCAGGTAGGCATCGGCGCGGTGAAGTTCGCCGATCTCTCGGGTGACCGTCTTTCGGGTTATGTGTTCGACGCCGATCGTCTGGTGGCTTTCGAAGGACGCACGGGCCCGTACCTGCAATACGCTTGCGTGCGTCTGCGCTCCCTTCTGGACAAGGCGGGCTCACAGTCACCGGGCGTCATCGAGCCCAAGGAAGACAGCGAACGCGATCTGGTGCTGGCTTGCCTGGATTTC
>DATNJP010000436.1:0-6721 GCA_035603855.1 Luteibacter sp.
CCTGTCGACGCTCCAGCATTCCCCTCCTTCCGTCGAGTGGCCTTCGCCCGCCTCGCCTTGTAGTCTCCAACCGAGGCCGCACGAGGCGCTGAGGGATTCCTCATGAGCCGCCTCTTGCGCCGCCTCCTCGACACCTGTACAAATGTACACATGTCGACCCCTACCCTTAATGAGCGTCAGCAAAAGACCCTCGCCTTCCTGCAGGAATACCTGCAATCGCAAGGGATGCCGCCGACCCTGCGCGAAATCGCCGATGCCCTGGGCTTCTCCAGCCATAGCTCCGCTCAGGCCTGCGTGGAATCGCTGGTCCGCAAGGGCGTGCTGGAGCGATCGCCGCAGCATCGCGGTCTACGCCTGCCGGCGAGCCATGCCGCCCTCCTGCGCACCGCCGCGGCGAACGATCTGCCGCTGATCGGCCGTGTCGCCGCGGGTTCGCCGATCCTCGCCGAGGAAAACATCGAATCGCAGCTGGAGGTCGACCCCGCCCTGTTCCGTCCCCGGGCCGATTACCTCCTGCGCGTCGTCGGCATGAGCATGCGCGACGTCGGCATCCTCGATGGCGACCTGCTCGCCGTCCACAAGACGGCCACGGCCAGCGACGGCCAGATCGTCGTGGCCCGCCTCGACGACGAAGTCACCGTGAAGCGGTTGAAGCACGAACGCGACCGCCTCCTGCTCTTGCCTGAAAACCCCGACTTCGACCCGATCGAAGTCGACCCACGTCGCCACGCGTTCGCCATCGAAGGGCGTTACGTCGGCATCATCCGCAGGACCTGACCATGAACGCCATCGCCACCCCGACCCTCGCCCAGGTGCTCGACCATCCCGGTATCTGGCGCCGTTCCGCAGACCGTCAGCCGCGCGTGCGTGCGCTGTCCACGGGCTGGACCTCGCTGGATGCGAAGCTTCCCGGCGGCGGTTGGCCGCAGGGTGCGTTGAGCGAAATCCTCTTCGAGCACGACGGCCTTGGCGAACTGGATCTGGTGATGCCCGCGCTGGCCGCGCTCACGCAGGAACACCGCCGCGTGATCTTCGTGGCACCGCCCTACCTGCCCTATGCGCCCGCGCTTGCCGCCGCCGGGGTCGACCTCCGCTTCCTGCATGAAATCCATGCCGGCAGCACCGAAGCCGCATGGAGCATGGAACAGTGCCTGCGTTCCGGTTGCTGCGGTGCCGTGGTCGGCTGGCTGCCGGACATCGATTACCGCAGCCTGCGCCGCCTGCAACTGGCCGCCGAAACCGGCGATGCCTGCGCCATGATCTTCCGCCCCGCCGGACATGCCGCGCAGAACAGTCCGGCCGCGCTCCGGCTCAAGGTCAGCAACAGCGACGAAGCCACCTACGTGGATGTGCTCAAGTCGCGTGGTCTGCTGACCACCACCGCTCCGCTGCTGCGCATGCGGGCCTGATGGAGGCCTTCATGACGCCGTGTCTCCCACGCCGTCATGACGGACGCGCCGTCGTCGCCATTCCTACGCAGCCATGCTTTGGGCCTGCCTCCGTTTTCCCGGCCTGGCGTTCTCCGCCGCCTTCGCCGCGACACCGGAGGCAGGCCCCTCTGCCCTCCTCGACCACCAGGCCCGCCAGCGCCTGATCGCCGTCGCCAACGCCGAAGCGTCCTCCCTGGGCGTCCGGCGTGGCCAGACCCTCGCCGCCGCTCGTGCGCTGTGTCCCGCACTGGATGTGCGTCCACGCGATCCCGATGCCGAAGGCCGCCTTCTCGCTGAACTCGCCGCCTGGTGTTACCAGTTCAGTGGTCACGTCAGCCTCGTGCCACCGCAGGCGATCCTCATGGAGGTTGGCGCCAGCCTGCGCCTCTTCGATGGTTGGCCGGTACTGGCCGAGCGTCTGCGCAGCGGTCTTGCCGAACAAGGCCACGCGCATACGATGGCGGCCACACCGTTTGCCGCCGCTTCCTGGGTCTTCGCCGCAAGCGCCGACGGCATGGTGCTGCCCGAACGCGAAGGCGTGCGACGCATGCTCGGTGGATTGCCGCTGGCACAAAGCGGACTGCCCGGTGCCACGGTGACGGCGCTGCATGCCATGGGTTTCCGCCGTCTCGATGACGTCTTCCGCCTGCCGCGTCCGGAGCTCACCCGGCGCATCGGCCGCGATGGCGTGAACTGGCTCGACCGCATCCGCGGGCAATCGGCCGACGCGTTGCCCGCATGGCAACCACCGGCCAGCTTCCAGCAGAAGATCGAATTCGACGCCGAACTGGATGGCAGCCAGCCGCTGCTGTTTCCATTGCGCCGGCTCACCCGCGCGCTGGCGAACCTGCTCGCCGCGCGCGACGGTGGCGTGCAGCGCTTCACCCTCACCCTCGAACATGCACGTGGCGAGTCCACGCGCGTCGTCGTCGCCATGGCCTCGCCACAACGCGATGCCGAGCGCCTGTTCGAGCTGGCCCGCACGCGACTCGAACGCGCCACCCTGCCCGCACCAGCACGAGCCATCGAACTCGACGCCGAGGAATTGCCGGTTTTCCGGCCACCGCTGCGCGACCTGTTCGAACCCATCCGCGGTGACGGCCTCGACTGGCCCACGCTCGACGAACGCCTGCGCGCACGCCTGGGCGATGCCGCACTACGCCAGATCGCACTGGTCGCCGATCATCGCCCCGAACGTGCCTGGCGTTATGGCACGCCCGATGCCGTCGTATCGTTGCCACGCCGTCGTCGCCCCCTCTGGTTGCTGCCCCGTCCCATGCCCATGCATCCCGAACCGGCCCTCGTGCTCGCCGGGCCCGAACGCATCGAAAGCGGTTGGTGGGACGGCGCCGATGCACGGCGCGACTACTACATCGTGCGTACCGTGAATGGACAACATGCCTGGGCCTACCTGCCGCCCGGCACGCTCGACGGCTGGATGCTGCACGGCTGGTTCGCCTGAAGCCCCCGCGACTTTCGTGATGCAGATCGACACGCACAACCTGGCTCCCGCCAATGACGGGGACATCGATGTCCCCGCCTACGCGGAGCTGCATGCGCTCAGCGACTTCAGTTTCCAGCGCGGCGCCTCCAACGCGCGCGAGCTGTTCGAACGCGCGAAGGAAGTGGGTTACACCGCGCTGGCGATCACCGACGAGTGTTCGTTATCCGGCATCGTGCGTGGACTGGAAGCCTCGCTGGAAACCGGGCTGCCACTGATCGTCGGCAGCGAGTTCCGCCTTGCCGACGGCACCGTCCTCGTCCTGCTGGTGGAGAACCAGGCCGGTTATACCGAACTGTGCCGGATCATCACCCTAGCTCGCCGGCGCGCAGCGAAGGGCCGGTACGAACTGCATCGTGGCGATGTCGAAGTGCTCGGCGAAGGCCTCAGCGTGATCTGGGCGCCGGGGCCCCATGCCGCCACCGACATCGCCGCACACGAAGACCGCGCGGCCTGGGTGGCGAAGCATTTCAGTGGGCGCGCATGGCTGGCCGTGGAACTGCACCGTGGGCAACACGACGATGCCGAACTGGCCTCGCTGCGCGACCTTGCCGCGCGCCACGGCCTGCCTTGCGTCGCCGCCGGCGATGTCCACATGCATCTGCGCCGCCGCCGTGCCTTGCAGGATGTCATGACGGCGATCCGTCTCAACAAGCCTGTCGCCGAAGCCGGTCATGCGCTGTTCCCCAACGGGGAACGCCATCTGCGCCGGCGCGAGACGATCGCCCGCATCTACCCACGAGACCTCATCGACGAAACCCTCGTCGTCGCCGCGCGATGCACGGGCTTCGACATCCGCAAGATCGACTACGTCTATCCTCGAGAACTGGTTCCCGATGGCCTGGGTCCGTCGGCTTACCTGCGCAAGCTCACCTACGAAGGTGCCGCCACGCGCTGGCCCGATCCCATCGAGCCCACCCTGGTCGAGCGCATCGAGAAAGAACTCGCGCTCATCGCCCACAAGCAGTACGAGGCCTTCTTCCTCACTGTCCAGGACATCGTCCGCTTCGCGCGGTCGAAAGACATCCTCTGCCAGGGCCGCGGTTCGGCAGCCAACTCCGTGGTCTGCTTCTGCCTCGGCATCACCGAGGTGAACCCCGCGCAGACCTCCACCCTGTTCGAGCGCTTCATCTCCATCGAGCGCGACGAACCACCGGACATCGATGTCGATTTCGAGCACGAACGCCGAGAGGAAGTGCTCCAGTACGTGTTCAACAAATATGGCCGCGATCGTGCCGCCATCGCCGCCACGGTGATCAGCTACCGGCACAAGAGCGCAGCACGCGACGTGGGCCGCGCTCTGGGTCTTTCCGAAGACCAGCTCGACCAGCTCAGCCGCGCGTACTCGCACGCCCATGGGGAAGTGCCCATCACGGCGCGCCTCAGCGAGCGCGGTTTCGACATCGCCAACCGTACGATCCGCCAGCTCATCGTGCTGGTGGAGGAATTGACGGGCATGCCCCGGCACCTGTCGCAGCACGTCGGCGGCTTCGTCATCTCCGATACGCCACTCCATCATCTCGTGCCGGTGGAAAACGCCGCGATGGACAACCGCACGATCATCCAGTGGGACAAGGACGACCTGGAAACCATGAAGCTGCTCAAGGTCGACTGCCTGGCCCTGGGCATGCTCACCTGCATGCGCAAGGCATTCGACCTGCTGCGCCGGCATCACGACACGGACTATCGCCGGATCGCCGATATCCGCATGGACGATGACGCTACCTACGCGATGATCCAGAAGGCGGATACGGTCGGGGTGTTCCAGATCGAATCGCGCGCTCAGATGTCCATGCTGCCGCGCCTGCTGCCGAAGACGTATTACGACCTCGTGATCCAGGTCGCGATTGTCCGTCCCGGTCCGATCCAGGGCGGCATGGTCCATCCCTACCTGCAACGCCGCAAGCTGCCCAAGGAAGACATCGTCTACGAACACGGCGTGCGTCCCGTGCTCGAACGCACGCTCGGCGTACCCATCTTCCAGGAACAGGTGATGGCGATCCTGCAAGTGGTGGCGAATTTCAGCCCCGGCGAATCGGATGACCTCCGTCGTTCGATGGCCGCCTGGAAACGTCGTGGCGGCCTGCAGAAGTTCGAACCGAAGATCCGTCGCAACATGGCGAGGAACAACTATTCGCCCGAGTTCACCCAGCAGATCATCGACCAGATCCAGGGTTTCGGCAGTTACGGTTTTCCCGAATCGCACGCTGCGGGTTTCGCCCTGATCGCCTACGCATCGTCCTATCTGAAATGCCATTACCCAGCCGCCTTCACCTGCGCACTGCTCAATAGCCAGCCGATGGGTTTCTATGCGCCGGCACAGCTCGTCGCCGACCTTCGCCGGCATGGCGTGGAAGTGCGTCCGCCCGATGTCACCACGAGTGACTGGGACTGCACGCTCGAACCGATCGCGAAGAAACCCGGCACCTGGGCCCTGCGACTGGGCCTGCGCCTGATCGGTGGACTGTCCGCCGACCTGGGCTCACGCATCATGGCAGCGCGAGCGGAAGCGCCCTTGCGCGACCTGGCGGATCTTTCCCGGCGTGCCGGCATGAATCGCTTCGAACGCGAACGCCTGGCCGATGCGGGCGCGCTCCGCGTACTGAGCGGGCATCGTCATCGCGCGCGCTGGGAAAGCTCCGGTATCGAGCGCACGCTGCCGCTGATCGATGCGGTCGCGGAAGAGCGCCCGACCCTGCGTCCACCGAGCGTCGCGGAGAACGTTTTCGCCGACTACGCCACCCACGGGCTTTCACTCACCGCCCATCCCCTTGGCCTCATTCGCAAGAACCTGCTGGCACGACGGGCGCGCCGTGCCCGCGATCTCGACCACGAACGCAACGGCACCTGGCTACGCCATGCGGGGCTCGTCACCGTGCGCCAACGACCGCAGACCGCCAGCGGCATCACCTTTGTGACGCTCGAGGACGAAACCGGCCAGGTCAACGTGATCGTGCGCCCCAAGGTGGCCGAAGCCTGCCGCCAGGCCCTGCTCGATGCCGTGCTGCTCGCCGTCGACGGGCAATGGCAATCCATCGACGGTGTGCATCACCTCGTGGCCAGCCGGCTTCACGATTTCAGTGACCTTCTGCCCGCCATGGGCTCGGTGTCGCGCGACTTCCATTAAATGACGTCGTCCTCACATGGCACGACCCTTGCCGTCACTTAACGGCGGCTAATTTTCTCCTGAACGGTTCCCTCCGAATTGTTGCTCTGCAAGAGCACCATTCATGAAAAAAGAGATAGCGTCTGCACCACGGATCACGTCCGGACTACCGGTGAGCGATGCCTTTGCGCCGGGTATCGCAATGTTTCCCAGGCGCCATCAAGTTCCAGGAGATTTCGTCATGCGCAATACCAAACTGATCGTCGCGATGCTGGCTGGTTGTATGGCTGTGAGCGGTGCCGCTCTCGCACAGGATGCTTCGAAGTCCCCCACCCCCGCCTCGACCGCCGGCACCCCGACCCACACCACCAGCGACTCGATGAAGAAGACCGGCACCGACAGCGAGTCGATGAGCCAGGATTCGATGAAGTCCAATGATTCGATGAAGTCCGACTCGAACGACTCCATGAAGTCCACCCACAAGAAGCACAAGAAGAGCGGCGCCGAACCGGCGAAGTCTTCGACCTCGGGTATGTAATTCCGGGCGCATGACAATGGAAGAACCCGGCGCCTTTGGGTGCCGGGTTTTTTTTTGCTTCTTTTTTGGGCGTGGGCTCGCCTTTGGCATCGCGCTTTGCTCATCGTGCGGTGGCGCGTCGCAAGAGCCGGCGGGTACCACCCTCG
>DATNJP010000437.1:0-2024 GCA_035603855.1 Luteibacter sp.
GCATTCCGTTGGTCCTGAACTGAATTGCGATACGCTGCCGCGCATCGTATTCGCCGACGATCACCGTATGGTGGCCGAAGGCATCGAACGCCTCCTGGACGATGAGTTCGAGCTCGTGGCACTGGCCCAGGACGGCGGCTCGCTTCTCGAGATCATCCGCCGTGAAGAGCCGGACCTCGTGCTGTCCGACGTGAACATGCCGGGTGGCAACGGGCTCGATGTGCTGAAGACCCTGCGTGCCGAAGGCGACATGACCCCCTTCGTGTTCCTGACCATGCATGCGGAACCTGCCCTGGCCGCCGCGGCGATACGCGCCGGCGCCAATGGCTATGTGCTGAAGGTGTCGGCAGGCGAGGACCTGCTCAATGCGCTCCGACAGGTGCTGGCGGGAAGCACCTATGTCACGCCCTCGCTGGGTGCGCGTTATCTCCGGGGCCACATGCACGACCTGCACCAGTTGACGCCGAAGCAGCGGGAGGTATTGCGGCTGGTGGGCTCGGGGTTGCGCTCGAAGCAGATCGCCGCGCAGATGGGACTTTCCGTACGCACGGTGGAAGCGCACAAGTACACGATCATGCAAATCCTGGACGTGCACAGCACGCTGGAACTGGTGCGCCGCTCGGAAGACCTCGGCCTGCTGTTCTAGTAACGGAAGTAGATATACGCAACGGCATACACGTGCCTTTACCCTTTGCGCGGAGGCATATCCGGCCCAGCCTCGAACGATCGGGGCTCGGAGCGATATGTCATGTACAGGGCCACGGTCGTGTTAGCCGAAGACCATCCTCGCGTCGCCGATGAGATCGCGCGGTTGCTGTCGGAAGATTTCGAACTCGTCGGGGTCGTCGCGCACGGCGCCGCGTTGGTGACCGCCGCCACGCGGCTCAAGCCCGATGTCGTCGTCACCGACATCGGGATGCCGGGCATGGACGGTATCGAAGCCGCGCGCCAGCTGTCCCACGATTCGCCCGGACTGGCCATCGTCTTCGTCAGCATGCACGACGATCCGGGCCTGGCGCGACGAGCGCTGCTCGTCGGCGACAGCTACGTGCTGAAGTCGTCGGCCGGCGAGGAATTGCTCGACGCGGTGCATGCCGCGCTGCGTGGCGAAGGTTTCGTATCCGCCCAGGTGGAGAGGGCCTTGCGGCGCCATCCGTAGAATTACGTGGGGCAGGGCAGTATTTGCTCTGTCGCGGCGTATCGGCACGCACGCCACCATGGGCCGAAACGGTTTCGTTTTCCCGTTCGCGGCATCGGCGGCTCCTGGAACGTGACGTCCCCACCCCGGGCGATCACGCCGTCGGTACCGCGAATGGGTCCCTTCTCGCCGGACCGGTGCCCATGGAACCTGCCAGCAGCGCGCATACGCTGATCGAGGTCGCCGCGCTCGCCATCGAGATCCTGGCGACGGCCCTGATCATCGTCGCGATCGTCGCCGCCACGGCGATCTATCTCGCCGGTCTCATTCGCCGCGTCGCGAATCCGCCGGCGCATTACAGGCAGTACAAGCAGCGCCTCGGGCGCGCCCTGCTGCTATGCCTGGAGATCCTCGTCGCCGCGGACATCGTGCGCACCATTGCGCTCGACAGCACCATTCAGAGTGTCCTGTCGCTCGGCCTGCTCGTGATCATCCGTACCTTCCTCAGCTGGTCGCTGATCCTGGAAGTGGAAGGTCGCTGGCCGTGGCAGGGCGAACGTAAATCCCCGCCGGAGCATGATCGATGGCCTGTGTGATTCCGTTACACGAAGAAACCGTTCCTGCCGGAACGCATGACATGTGCCGTATCGAAGGCGGCCTGTTCCGGATGGGATCCGGCCGGTTTTATCCGGAGGAACAGTCGGTGCACCGCGTGCGTGTGGACGGCTTCTGGATCGATCGCGCGCCGGTGACCAATGTGGACTTCGCGCGCTTCGTCGAGGCCACGGGCTACGTGACCTTCGCCGAGATCGCACCGCGTGCGGAGGATTATCCCGGTGCACTTCCGGACATGCTGAGGCCGGGCTCGCTGGTCTTCGTGAAGCCC
>DATNJP010000438.1:0-3119 GCA_035603855.1 Luteibacter sp.
GAGCCGTTCACGCCGGCCGAGCTGGTGCTGCTCGGGTGCTTCGATGAGCCCGTGCGCGCGTTGCTGGAAGCGGCGGTGCGCTCACGCTGCAACATCCTGGTTTCCGGCGGGACGAGTTCGGGCAAGACGTCGCTGTTGAACGCGCTGGCGAGCTTCATTCCGTCGCACGAGCGCATGGTCACGATCGAGGACACGGCCGAACTTTCGCTCAACCATCCCCACGTGGTGCGGCTGGAAAGCCGCATGGGCGGTTTCGAAGGAAGCGGCACGGTCACCATCCGTGATCTCGTCCGCAACAGCCTGCGCATGCGCCCCGACCGCATCATCGTCGGCGAGGTGCGTGGCGACGAAGTCCTCGAGATGCTGCAGGCGATGAACACCGGTCATGACGGATCGATGGCCACCATCCACGCCAATTCACCCCGCGAATGCCTTCACCGCATCGAGATGCTGGTGGGATTCGCCGGTTTCCAGGGCAGTTCCGAAAGCCTGCGGCGGCAGATCGCCGGCGCGCTCGACTTCATCGTGCAGATCGCGCGCCTCGGCAATGGCCGCCGCCGTATCGTGTCGGTCACCGAGATCACGGGGATCGGCGATAACGTGATCACCACCCAGGAGCTGTTCCGCCACGAAAGCGGCGTCGGACCCGATGGCGACGAATGCGATCGCTGGCCCGGCCTGGGCTTCCATCCTCACACGGCGAAACTCGAGCCGTTCCGCGAGTTCCTCCGCGCCAGTGGCAGGGGGAGATCGCCATGCCCCTGATCCTTGGCCTCACCAGCGTGGTCCTTGCGTTGCTCGCCGTGGCCGTCGAGCTCTGGTGGGGCTCGGCGGCGCGTGCGAAGCGCCGGGCTAGCCTGCTCTATGTGCACCAGCGCCTGCGTCGCGACGTGGGGGCGGCGAGTGAGGAAAGCGGGCCGCCGTCGGAATCGCCGGCGCGCCATCTGCCTTGGCAGGGACTGCTGCAGCGGGCGGGCCTGGCGGCGAATGCGCGCACGCTGCTTGTCATCGTGCTGCTGGGCGTCGTATTGGCGTGCCTCGTCGCATGGCGCATGCGCACCGCGTGGATGTCGCTGGCGATGGTGGCGGTCTACGCCATCCTGGTCGGGCTATGGCTCATGCGTCGCATCGAACGTCAGAAGCAGAAGATGACGAGCCAGCTGCCCGACTTTCTCGACGGCATGGTGCGCGTCATTTCCATCGGCAGCAGCCTGCCCGTCGCCTTCCAATCCGCATCGGCCACGACACCCCAGCCACTGCGCACCGTGCTCGATCGCAGCCTGCAGCGCATGCGTGCCGGTCTGGATCTGGACGAGGCCATACGCCAGTCCGGCCAGATCTACCGGCTCGAATCGCTGGAGTTGCTCGAGGCCGTCATCGCCATGAGCATGCGCTTCGGCGGCAGGACCGACCAGGTGCTGCAACGCATGAGCGGCTTCATGCGCGACCTCGAACACGCCCAGCTCGAACTGAAGGCGATCACCTCGGAAACCCGCATGTCATCGTGGGTCATCGGTCTTCTCCCCGTGCTCTCGGGCGGCTTCATGATGCTGTGCGACCCCGAGTTCTTCCAGCCGATGTTCACCCAGCCACTGGGGCACAAACTCCTTCTCGCGGCCCTGGGCATGGAGGCGATCGGCGCCTTCCTGCTCTATCGCCTGGCCCGTTCCCTGTGAGCGCGACATGACGCCATGAACTCCTCACTCCTCGGCATCTCCCTGCTGTTGCTGGCCGCCGCGCTGCTGGTGCTTGGCGCGGATATCTTCGGCCGCGAGCGCGTGCGCAAGCGCAGTGGCGAAAGGGTCACCGCGATCCTCGCGCGCCGCGATCCCTCGCCTCCCCCTCCCCTGACAGGCGGCAAGGTGTCGCGACATCCCTGGCTGACGTGGCTGGAGTCGATCGGCAGGGGCTTCAGTGGAAGCCGCCTCGAGGCGGCGCTGCTGGCACCCGAAGACAAGCTGCTCCTGGACCAGTGTGGGTACAACACGTCCCGCGGACGCGCCGTCTTCCTTGCCATGCGCCTTGTACTGGCGATGGCGTTGCCCGCGATCGTCGCCTGGTGGCCACACCGTGACGGGCTCATGGCCACCGTGTCGATCATCGCCGCGCTGGGCATCGGCCTGCTGCTTCCCAAGTTCGTCCTTCGCTCATGGGCACGCCGGCTCACGCGCCGCGTGACGGCCGAGCTGCCACTGCTCATCGACTTGCTGCGCGTGCTGCAAAGCGTGGGCCTGAGCATGGACCAGAGCCTGCACACCATCGCGGAACAGTTCCGCACCGGCATTCCGGTGCTCGGCAAGGAACTCGCCGCAGCCAACGAGGCTTATGCGCACGGTCGCAGTCGCGAGCAATCGTTGCAGCGGATGGCCGATCTCTTCGATAACGAGGAACTGCGCAGCCTCACGCGGATGATCATGCAGGTGGACCAATATGGCGGTGCCGTGCAGGAGCCTCTTCGACAGTTCAGCGACCGGTTGCGCGAGCAACGCAAGATGCGCATGAAGGAATCCGTCGGCAAGCTCTCGGTGAAAATGACCATCGTGATGATGCTGACCCTGCTGCCGGCCCTGATGCTCGTGCTGGCCGGCCCCGCCATCATCGCCCTCACCGGCGCCCTGACGAAACTCGGAGGGCACTGACCATGCGCACGATCGGCATCGTCACCATGAACCTGCTTCTTGTCGCCTTGCTTTGCGGTTGCGCGCACGGCGGCTACGGTGCCATGCGCGCCATGCCCAGCGAGCCCGATACACCGGTGGCGCCCGCGAACGATCGCGCGACCTATCTCGACCTGATCAAGACGATGCAGCAACGCGGCCTCTTCTACGCCTCGCTCGCGCATATCGACGCCTATCGGGCCGCCTTTGGCGACAACCCCGAACTGAGCCGCCTGCAAGCCGACGCGCTGCGCGAAACAGATCAGCAGGATGCCGCCATGGAGCGCTACCGCGGCCTGCTCGGCACGACACAGGCCGCCGCGGCCTGGCATGGCATCGGCTTGATCGATGCACGGCAGGGACATATGGAGGACGCCGCGCGTGCGCTCGATGAAGCGGTCCAGCGCGACCCGACGAATGCGACCTATCTCGGCGACCTCGGCTACGCACGTATTCGCGCCG
>DATNJP010000439.1:0-3465 GCA_035603855.1 Luteibacter sp.
TTCCCAACTCGCGTCGACCCCGGCGGCATAGCCGCGCTGGCTGCGCGGAAAACCCAGTGCCTGGTCGGTGCTCAGACGTTGCTGGCTGGCGCTACCGCTCGCGGTCACCGTGGGGAAACGATCGAAACCGGCTTCGCGCAGCAATGCGTTGGCGGCGTCGTAGCGGGCGAGTGCGACGCCCAGGTCGTGGTTGGCGCCGAGCGCATCGGTCACCAGCGCAGTCAGTGTGGGATCGCCGAAGCGGTTCCAGAACGCATCGTCGGCGGCATCGGGCAACGGCACATGGTCCGTGGTGGCGCGCAGGAAGCGCTCGGGAACCGGCGCATCCGGACGATGGTAGTCCGGACCCACCGCGCAGCCTCCCAGCAAGACACAGATCGACAGGGAAAGAAGACGCTTAGTCATGGCTGAGCTCCAGGCTGCTGTGTCCTTCAGTCCACACAGCGGGGCGCTCGCGCGCCAGTTTGCGTAGCGCGACGTAGAACACGGGCGTGAGGAAGAGGCCGAAGAGCGTGACACCCAGCATGCCCGAGAAGACGGTGATGCCGATGACCTTGCGGACCTCACTGCCGGCGCCGTGGCCGATCATCAGCGGCGCGGATCCGGCGATGAAGGCGATCGAAGTCATCACGATGGGGCGCAAGCGGAGACGGCTCGCTTCGAGCGCGGCCTCCACTGTCGTGCGGCCCTGGATCTCCAGTTCGCGCGCGAATTCGACGATGAGGATGGCGTTCTTGCAGGCCAGGCCCATCAACACCACGAGTCCCACCTGCACGAACACGTTGTTGTCGCCACCGCTGAGCCACACACCGAACAAGGCGGCGCAGATGCACACCGGCACGATCAGGATCACGGCGAGGGGAAGCGTCCAGCTCTCATAAAGCGATGCGAGCACGAGGAACACGAGCAGGATGGCCACGGGGAACACCACGGCGGCCGCATGGCCCTGGGTCACCTGCTGGTAGCTGAGATCCGTCCATTCGAGGGTGATGCCGCGGGGAAGCACTTCATTGGCGATCTCGTTGAGGCGGGCGATGGTTTCGGCCGACGAAAGGACATGGGGATCGGCGTCGCCGATGATGTCGGCGGCCGGATGGCCGTTGTAACGCACGACCGGATCGGGGCCGAACGTCTGCGAGACGCTGACCATCGAGCTGATCGGCACCATGCCGCCATGGTCGTTGCGGGTGTAGAGGTTGCCGATGTCCGCGGTGTCCTGGCGGAACTGCGCATCCGCCTGGGCCATGACGCGGTACACGCGGCCGTACAGATTGAAGTCGTTGATGTACACCGAGCCGAGATAGACCTGCAGGGTATCGAACAGGTCCGACAATGCGACGCCTTGCGCCTTGGCCTTCACGCGGTCCACCTTGACCTCCAGCTGCGGGATGTTGGCCTGGTAGCTGGTCACGGGGAAGGTCATGCCGGGTGTCTTCGCGACCGCGGCCTGGAAGGCGGCGACGGCATTCTGCAAGGCGCCGTAACCGAGTCCGGCGCGGTCTTCCAGGTACAGCGAATAACCGGAGCCGTTACCGAGGCCCTGGATGGGAGGGGGAAGAAGGGAATACGCAAAGCCATCCTTCACGGTGGCAAGCCGCGCCGACAGGTCGGCGTTGATCTCCTCCGCCGAACGGTGACGTTCGTCGAATCCCTTGAGGATGACGTACGACGCGGTGAGGTTCGGCGTATTCACGCCTTGCAGCGCGTTCATGCCGGCGTAGCCATCGGTGACATCCACGCCGTCCACTTCCTTCGCGATGGCGCTGATCTTGTTCGACACGGCCTCGGTGCGCGACAGCGACGACCCTTCGGGCAACTTGGCGCCGGCAAAGAGGTACAGCTTGTCCTGGGTGGGAATGAAACCACCCGGCACGCCGTTGAACAGCAGCACGGTGGCGGCGAGCAAGCCCGCATACACGGCGAAGACGATGCCACGCCGGCGGAGCGAGCGGTCCACGACACCGTGGTAACGCAGCGAGGAGCGCTGGAAGAAGCGGTTGAAGGGATGGAACAGCCAGCCCATCGAACGGTCGATGACCCGCGTGAGGCCGTCCTTGGGTGCGCCGTGCCCACGCAGCAGCTTGGCCGCCAGGGCGGGTGACAGGGTCAGCGAACTGATCGCGGAGATGACCGTGGAAATGGCGATGGTGACGGCGAACTGTTTGTAGAACTCACCCGTGACGCCGGAAAGGAAGGCCATGGGCACGAAGACGGCGCAGAGCACGAGTGCGATCGCGATGATCGGACCGGACACTTCGCGCATCGCCTGGTGGGCGGCCTCGCGCGGTTGCATGCCCTGTTCGATGTAACGCTCGACGTTCTCCACCACCACGATGGCGTCGTCGACCACGATGCCGATCGCCAGCACGAGACCGAACAGTGTCAGCGTGTTGATGGAGTAGCCCAGCACGTAAAGCCACGCGAACGTGCCCACGATGGACACGGGCATCGCGGCCAGTGGAATGATCGAGGCCCGCCAGTTCTGCAGGAACAGGATCACCACGAGGACGACCAGCAACATGGCTTCGACCAGCGTGTGGATCACGGCCTTGATCGAATCGCGCACGAACACCTGGGGATCCCAGACGGCATGGTATGTCACGCCGGGTGGGAACGACGCGGAGAGCTCGTCGAACTTCTGGTATACCGCGTTGGCGACCTCCAGTGAGTTCGCGCCCGGCGTAAGGAAGATGCCGACCTGCGAACCCTCCTTGCCATCGACGGCCGAGCGCAAGGTGTAATCGTTCGAGCCCAGCTCGACGCGAGCGACATCGGAGACCTTCACGATGCGGCCCTGCTCGTCGTTCTTGACGACGATGTCGCCGAACTCCTTCTCGTTCGTGAGACGGCCACGCACGTTGATGGACACGAGGAAGTCGGACTTCTTCGGCGATGGCTCGGCGCCCAGCTGGCCCGCCGACACCTGCACGTTCTGCTCGCGCACGGCGCGGATCACATCCGCCGTCGTCAGCCCGCGTGAGGCGAGCTTGTTCGGATCCAGCCACAGCCGCATCGCATAGTCGCCCGAGCCGTAGACGGCGACATCGCCCACGCCGGGGATACGCGACAGCTCATCCTTGACGTGCAGCGTGATGTAGTTGCGCAGGTAGAGCAGGTCGTAATGGCCATCCGCGGAGCTGAGGTTCACGTACATCAGCGGCGTCGGCGACTGTTTTTGCGTGGTCACGCCGAAGTCGCGCACTTCCTCGGGCAGGCGGCTGAGGGCCTGGGCGACGCGGTTCTGCACACGCACGGCCGCGGTGTCCGGGTCCACGCCGGCGGTGAAGGTCACCACGACCTGGAGCGTGCCGTCGGAGCCGGCCACGGACTTCATGTACATGATGCCTTCGACGCCGTTGATCGCTTCCTCGAGCGGCACGGCCACGGAATCGGCGATTTCCTTGGGATTGGCGCCGGGATAGGTGGCCCTCACAACCACGCTTGGTGGGACGACATCGGGGTATT
>DATNJP010000440.1:0-40544 GCA_035603855.1 Luteibacter sp.
CGCCGAAGTAGCCTTGCTCCGAGCCTTGGGCACACCTCGGCGACGCGTGGCGGCACTGCTGGTCATGACGCTCGCGGCGCTCGCCGTGCCGGCCGCCGTGCTCGGCATGGCCATCTCGTTGGGACTGGCACAGGGCGCGTGGTATTTCGCCAGCCAGTTGTTCGACAACATCCCGACGACGCTGCCGCTGGGCCCGGCATTCGCCGCGGCCGCCATGGGCCTCGCCGTACTTGCCGGCTTCGCCCTGCCCCCACTCGTGCGCCTCGCCGAGGTGCCTCCGGTGGCGGTGTTCCGCGAATCGATGCAACGTCGCGTGCGCCGCTTTGACGTGCTGTACCTCGTGCCCCTCGTGACGGCCATCGCACTGGTCTGGGTGCAGAGCGATTCCGCGAAACTGGCAGGCATCCTCGCCGCCAGCCTCGCCGGTGTAGCCGTCGTCGCCGCCCTGCTTTCGGCGGTGCTCCTGGTGATCGCGCGACGCGTCGCTCCCGGCGCCCACCCGGCGCTGCGGCTTGGGCTCGCGGCGCTCGCGCGTCGACGCGGACTGTCGCTGATCCAGGCCACCGCGTTGTCGCTGGGACTGTGCGCCCTGCTGCTGCTCGCCGTCATCGCGCCTTCGCTGCTCGAAGGCTGGCGCCGCGAGCTGCCGGCGGATACGCCGAACTGGTTCGCGCTGAACCTCCAGGACGACCAGCGCGAGGCATTCTCACGCGCGCTCGAACACATGGGCGCGACGCGGACCAACATGATGCCGCTCGCCGTGGGCAAGCTCACCGCCATCAACGGCAAGTCGATCGACAGCATCGCCTTCGGCAACGACGACGCGAAGGATTCCGCCGACCGCCAGCTGCGGCTGTCGTGGGCGGCGGACCTGCCGCCGTCGAACGAAGTCGTCGCCGGCCGTTGGGCGGGAGCTTCGCCGGCGCAGGCCGAAGTCTCGGTCGACACTTCCTGGCGTGACCGCTTCCACCTGAGGCTTGGCGACACGCTGAGTTTCGAAGTGGGTGAAGGAACACTGGATGCGCGCGTGAGCAGCGTCCGCAAGGTCGACTGGAGTTCGTTCCGGGTCAACTTCTTCCTGATGCTGGATCCAGCGCACGCGAGCGAGCTGCAGCATACCTGGCTCACCAGTTTCTACCTGCCGCGCGGCCACGCCGATGACCTCGGGAAGATCTCGCGCGACTACGGCAATCTCAGCCTGATCGACGTCGACGCCTTGCTGGACCGTGTTCGCGAAATCGTCGACCGTGTCGGCGGCGCCGTTCGCTGGGTGCTCGGCTTCAGCCTCCTCGCCGGTGCGCTGGTGCTGGCCGCGGCGTTGGCCGCGAGTGCGCAGGAACGCCGCAAGGAAGCCGCCTTGTTGCGCACGCTGGGTGCCACGCGCGCCCAGTTGCGCGCGGCGGCGGCTTGCGAGTTCGCGTTGCTGGGCCTGGTCGCGGGACTCACCGCGGCGCTGGGTGCGACGGGCGCGGGTATCTGGCTGGGCAACGCGGTGTTCCGCATCGAGCACTTCGTGCCGCCGCTATGGCCGCTGGTCGGAGCGGCGGCGCTGGCAGCGCTGGTAGTGATGATCATCGGCCTGTTCGGCACGCGGCGCGTGTTGCGGACCTCGCCGATGGCGTTGCTGCGGGAAGGTTGAGGGCTCAGCCGCCCAGGTGCATGTCCAGCGCCATCACGATCGCGTCCTCCCGGCCGCCCTTGGCCGGGTAGTACGACGGGCGGCGGCCGATCTCGAGGAAACCCAGCGAATCGTAGAGTTCCTTCGCCACCGGGTTGGATGGCCGCACTTCGAGGAAGATGCGTTCCGCCCCGTACCAGCGGGCAAGGTCGATCAGGCGGCGCATCATCCGCCGCCCGTAGCCGAGCCCGCGATGCGCGTTGCCGATGCAGACATTCAGGACATGGGCCTCGCCGGCGGCCACGGACAGGATGCCGTACCCGGCCACCTCGCCCTCGTGCACCAGCACCCAGCAGTTGTGCCCGGCCTGCATGCAATCGCGGAAGATGCCGGCGCTCCACGGAAACTCGTAGGAGGCGTGCTCGATCGCGACGACCGCGTCGAGATCCTCGCGACGCATCGCGCGTACTTCGGTGGACGGGCGGGCCACGGCGACCATGGGTTCAGCCTCCGCGCAGCGCACGTCCAAGGGTGCGCAGTCCATTCCAGAGACGGCGCTTCGCCGCCGCGTCGGTGAGAATCGCGCCTGGGGGATCCACCAGGACGATCTGCGCCGCGCTCATCACCGCCGCCGGCAATTCGTGGCCCAGGGCACGCGCCTGCGCCTCGCCGAAGACGAGATAGGCGGCGGCCACGGGCACCTGTCCCAGGCCACGCTCGCCGACTTCGAGGCGAGCGGCACGCCCGGTGACGGGACCGGATGCGCGCAAGGCACGGCCCAGGAGTTCAAGCTCACGCTCGCTGGATCCGGCCGGCAGGATCACGACGCAGGACATCCGTTCACCCGACACGGGATCGTTGGGGGGGGCGTCACCCGGCACGGGCGCCGACTCGCCCGCACGCAGGCGCCAGGGTATGACACCCATGGCCCTGAGCAGGCGCTGGCGGCGTTCGGGCAGGGCGGCCATCCTGCTTACTCCGGGGCCTTCGCGTGCCGGCGTGCGCGCCGGCGATGGGTGGCGCGACCCCAGAGGGTCATCACCGGACCGGAAACGGTGTAGATCACGGCGACGGCGAACAGCACGCGGGCGGTGTCGATCAGCAGCAGCACGACGATCAGGACGGCGGCGATCAGCCAGATGAAGGGAACGCGGTCGCCCTTGGGCCATGCCTTGAAGCTGTAGTAGCGGACGTTGCTGACCATCAGCAGGCCGGCGATCACGGCCAGCGGCATGGCGAAGAACGCCACCGAAGGACCAGGGATATCGAACTTTTCCATGGTCCAGACGAAGGACATGCACAGGCCGGCCGCAGCCGGGCTGGCAAGACCCTGGAAATAGCGTTTGTCGGCCACGCCCACCTGGGTATTGAAGCGGGCCAGGCGCAACGCCGCGCACACGGCATAGATGAAGGCCGCGGCCCAGCCGATCTTGCCCCAGACGGGGCCATAGGCCACCAGGGACGACAACGCCCAGGTGTACATGACCAGGGCGGGTGCGAGGCCGAAACTGACCAGGTCCGACAGCGAGTCGTACTGCACGCCGAATTCGCTCTGCGTATTGGTCAGGCGCGCGACGCGCCCGTCCATGCCGTCGAGGATGCCCGCCACGAACACGGCCAGGGCGGCCACGGCATAGTGCCCACCGATCGCGGACACGATCGCGTAGAAACCGGCGAACATGGCGCCCGTCGTGAACAGGTTCGGAAGCAGGTAGATACCGCGGTGGCGCGGCCCCCGGACTTGGATCGGATCGCTCATGGGCCATTCCGTGACATGGGCCGACAGTGTAGCCCACGCGCCGTGAAGCGTCAGTCGGACGGGCTTCGACCGGACTCCGTGCCGGCCATGGCAGGAACCGCGACCCAGGTCGCTTGCGCGGTGTCCCAACGGGTGATACTTGTTTCCGCCACTCATCCAGCCTGCCGGAAAGCCCACATGCGCCGTTGCCTCGTTCTCGCACTCCTCGTGTCGGTTTGTCCCCTGGCCTTTGCCCAGGCCTATAAATGGAAGGACGCCCAGGGCGTCACCCACTACGCCGACGCACCGCCGCCGGGCGGCACCAAGTACGAGAAAGTGAAGACCTCCGGCACCGTCGAGGCCCCGGCTCCCGCCCCCACGCCGGCCCCGGATGCCACGGCCACAACGGCCAACACCGGCACCAAGGCCACGGCTGCGAACGATGACACGCCGGCCAACCGGCAAAAGCTGTGCGACCAGTTGCGCAAGAACATGGACATCCTCAACAACGAAAAAGTCGTCACCATGGATGACGGAAAGGGCGGCATCAAGCAGGTGGACGATGCCACCCGCCAGAACCAGATCAAGACGGCCCAGGCGCAGATGACTCTGTACTGCCCCAGCTAACCCCTATAATCCCGTCTTTACCGTCGGGATTGCTCGCAGATGCGCCTCAGCAACTTTCACCTCGCCACCGTCAAGGAAGTCCCCGCCGACGCGGAAGTCGTCAGCCACCAGCTGATGCTGCGCGCGGGCATGATCCGCAAACTCGCCTCGGGCCTGTACACCTGGAGCCCGCTGGGCCTGCGCGTGCTGCGCAAGGTCGAGGCCGTGGTCCGCGAGGAAATGGTCCGGGCCGGCGCCGTGGAAATGCTGATGCCGTCGGTCCAGCCGCGCGAGCTCTGGGAAGAAAGCGGCCGATGGGAGAAATTCGGCGACCAGCTGCTGAAGATCAAGGACCGCAAGGAACAGGACTTCTGCTACGGCCCCACGCATGAGGAAGTCATCACCGACTTCGCGCGCAACGAGCTGAAGAGCTACAAGCAGCTGCCGCTCAACTTCTTCCAGATCCAGACCAAGTTCCGCGACGAGATCCGTCCGCGTTTCGGCGTGATGCGCGCGCGCGAGTTCCTCATGAAGGACGCGTACTCGTTCCACCTCGACCAGGCGTCGCTCGCCGATACCTACAAGGTGATGTACGAGGCCTACTCGCGCATCTTCGAGCGCCTTGGCCTCGAGTTCCGCGCGGTGGACGCGGACACGGGTGCCATCGGTGGCAGCGCCAGCCACGAATTCCAGGTGCTTGCCGATTCCGGCGAAGACGCGATCGCCTTCTCCGACGGCTCCGCGTACGCCGCCAATATCGAACTGGCCGAAGCGGTCGCGCCGGCCGTCGAGCGCCCTGCCCCGTCGGCACAGCTGACCCGCGTCGATACGCCGACGCAGCGGACGATCGACGAGGTCAGTGCCTTCCTTGGCGTTCCCGCCTCGCAGGTGGTGAAGACCATCCTGGTGCGCGGACGCGAAGGCCTCGTGGCCCTGTGCGTGCGCGGCGACCACGAACTCAACGAAGTGAAGGCCGCCCACCTGCCGGAACTGCCCGACGAATCCGAGCTGGCCAGCGAAGAGGAAATCCTCGCGGCCACCGGCACGCGCCCGGGCTTCATTGGTCCGGTCGGCCTGCCCGAGTCCATTCCCGTCATCGTGGACCGCAGCGCCGCCGTACTCGCGGACTTCGTGTGTGGCGGCAACCAGGACGGCACCCACTACACGGGCGCCAACTGGCAGCGCGACGCGCGGATCAACCGCGTGGCCGATATCCGAAAGGTGGTCGACGGCGATGCCTCGCCCGATGGCAAGGGCACCATCCGCCTCGCCCGCGGCATCGAAGTGGGCCACATCTTCCAGCTCGGCCAGAAATACGCCGAAGCGCTGGGCGCGGGCGTGCTCGACGACCAGGGCAAGATGCGCACGATGTACATGGGTTGCTATGGCATTGGCGTCAGCCGCATCGTGGCCGCCGCCATCGAGCAGCGCAACGACGACGCGGGCATGATCTGGACCGACGCCATGGCGCCCTGGCGCGTGGCGGTCTGCGTCATCAATCCGAAGAACGACGTGGCCGTGGCGGAAGCCGCCGAGTCGCTCTACCAGCAGCTGTCGGCTGCCGGCATCGAAACCGTCCTCGACGATCGCGGCCTGCGTCCCGGCCCGATGTTCGCGGACATGGAACTGATCGGTATCCCGCACCGCGTGGTGGTGAGCGGCCGTGGCCTCGAAGCCGGCACGTTCGAATACCGCGCCCGCACGGACAGCGAAGCCCGCAACGTCAGCAAGGATGAGCTGTTCGCCGTGCTGGCCTGATACCCCTGCAATCGTCGCAGGAGCGCACGAGGCGCGCTCCTGCGACTTTATCCTCGCTGTCAGTTGCCCACGGCGCTGTTGATCGCAGCGGCGTAATCCGCCGATGTACGACCTGCGGTCGAGCACGCCTGGATATCGTCGTACAGCCACATGAAGCCGCCGGGGATATTCGCGCTCACCTTCCACGCGGACATCTTCGCGTGCACGGATGACGGATCGTCGCCCGCCGAGCAACCGGTGCCGTGACGCGACCACAGCCCGGGTTCCACCGCCATGCCCAATGCCTGGGACCATGCCGCCGGATCGTTACCGGTGCCGCCGTCGTAATCCTGCAGGTACACGCGATCGACGCTCGTGCCGAGGTTGTTCTTCAGGTCGACCCAGAACGTGCGATTGGTATACGGCACGAAGGTGATCTTGTAGCCGAGCCCCGCGAGCATCTGCCCGAAAGCGGTCGCCGAGGGAAGGTCATAGTCGCTTTCGTCGTCGAAGTTGGCCGCATCGGCACCGGTCAGCGACTTCAGCAACTTGAAGTTCTTGTAGAGGATGCTGTCCGGCCCGGTGCCCGTGCCCGGACCCGTCCCGTTGATCAGCGCCTGGATGCGCTCGAAATCGGGCACGCCGCCCGAGCCGATCGACACCTCGATGCGCTTGACCGAGGTCGGGGCCTGCTTCAGCGTCTTGAGCTGGTTGGACCAGTTGGTATTGGTGCCGACGAATGCGCCATTGGAAATCAGCGCCTGGTCGTTGAGGTGAAGGTCGCCATTCGCATCCACGTGGATGCTCCAGAGCATGACGGTGGTGAACCCCGACGCCTTGAGGTCGTTCATCACGGCCGTCCCGCCGCTATAGAACGGACCCCCGCCATAAATCGCCGAATCGGCGCTCACCGCTGAGCTGAGGCCGACGGCACCGAGCAGTGCGGCAAGGAGTACGGCACGACGCTTTCCGTTATTGATTATGGTCATAATGGTTCTCATCCGATTGAGTTCACCCGTTCGATGGAACGGGAAGCCATGACATAAACGCGTTAGCCTTTATCCTTCCCGGGCAGTAAGGCTAATCTGATATTAGCGCCCGGCTCGTTCGAACGTCGCCCAATTCGCTGCCATTATTTCGCCAATTGGGTCACACTTCGGGCTTGTTCGCATTATCACGCGAGCAGTCGGTCCAAGGCAGGACCGATATTCTGTAATTGAACCAACCGGAGAAAAACCATGGCCGTCGATATAAAGAACCTCAACCACAATCAGCTGAACGAGCTGATCTCCAAGGCGCAGACCCGCCAGAACGAATTGCGCAAGGAAAAGGTTTCCAAACTGCGCGAGAAAATCAATGCGCTGATCAAGGCCGAGGGATTCACATTCGACGACGTATTCGGTGCGCGCGCCCCGAAATCCAAGCGTGCCGGCACCACCGTGGCCGCCAAATACCGTAATCCCGACGATGCCGAGCAGACCTGGTCGGGCCGCGGTAAGCGCCCGCGCTGGTTCAACGATGCGTTGAAGGCCGGCAAGAAAGAAAAAGACATGCTTATCTGAGTTATTACGTAGGGGCGCGCCCTGCGCGCTCCTACCGTTATTCAGAGGGATCGGCGCGGGGCGACGATCAAATCACCGAAAAGCAGCCCTGCAACCAGCGATACCAGCAACGTAACCCCTAATAGACCGGTATCGATGCCCAGCGAGGCGTCGCGATCCAGCAGATACGACACGCTTCGAAAGCTGACGGAACCCGGCACCAGCAGGATGATGCCGGGCTCGCGCACGATGGCGCCCGGCTTCTGCGCGTAACGCGCGTAGACATTGCTGAGCGATCCCAGCAGCAGGCCGCCGACGAACACGCCGAACGGCGCCCCCGGCAATGAGCCGGCGATCCTGCCGCCCCAACGGGTGGCGAGGTAGCCGAGCACCACCGCGCCCATCACGATCAGCCAGTCGCGTCGCGCGGCACGGAACAGGATGGCGAACGAGAACGCACCCAGGATCAACGACGGCCAGTCGGCCCATTCGGGTAGCGGCGGCAGCGCGTAGTTGCGCGGCACGATACCAAAGGCCTCGCACAGCTGGCTCGCCGCGACGGTGCCAAAAGTCAGCTTGAGCAGGGTCGCGATGGCGCCGCCCATGCGGGCGACGCCGGAGACGAGATGCTGGCTGGAAATCTCACGGACCGCCGTGGTCAGCGCCATGCCGGGCAGCAGGACGATGAGGCTGCCGAGGATCACCGACTTCAGCGCCAGCGGCACGACATAGGCGCTGACGACCGTCGCGATGATGGTCGCGACCAGCGCGCTGATCGCCTCGCTGGCCGCCGCGAGCCTCGGACGGCTGCCCGAGGCGACGGTGATCAGGCCGATGATCACGCCGATGACGCCGGCCGTGATCAGGTCGGGCCACGCGCTATGCAGCAGCAGCGCCACGACACTGGCGGCGCAGAGGCCGTAACTGGCGATGACGCCCAGTTCCGCACGGAAAGTCTCCGGTGAGCCGAGTTTGCGCAGCAGGTGGAATCCTTCGCGCAATTCCATCTTGCCGTCGATCACCGCGTCGGCGATGCGGTCGGCCTCGCTCAGGCGGCCGAGATTCACGTCGCCCGGCGGAAGGCGCATCACCTGGGTGACCTGCGCCACGCTTTCTTCGCCCTGCCCCAGGTCGGCGAACGAGACGATGATCGCCGTGGGGCTCGACCAGACTTCCGCGGACAAGCCGAGACGCTGGGCGGACTTGCCGATGGCGGTTTCGAGTCGCGGCGCGGTGGTGCCGTACTGATGCAGCCGACGCGCCAGTTCGGTGAGGAAGGCGATGCGGGTATTGATCGCCGTGGTGGCGAAGCTCACCGGGACGGTCAGCGGCGCGGCTTCAGCCAACATCCACCGCCTTCACGCGCAGGGTCGTGCCGTCGATGCCCACCACTTCCACCGTGGCGCCGAGCGGAAGATCCGGGCCATTGACCAGCCACATGCCATCGCCGACTTTCGCCTTGCCACGCCCGTTGACGATGGCCTCGCACAACGGGAAACGCTGGCCGATCAACTGTTCGCCGCGGCGGTTCAGGCGTTCGTTGCCGGCAGGAATGCGCTCCAGCCGCGGGCGCACCACCTTCCAGTAGACGAAGCAGGAAACGAACGCGAACAGGGCGAAGACGATCGCCTGGGCCAGGGCGCCGAGATCAGGCAACAGGAGCAGCACCGCGCCCATGGCGGCAGCCGCGATGCCGATCCACAGCATGAAGTAACCCGGCAGGATCACCTCGCCGCCGATGAGCAGCAAGGCGACGATCCACCAGAGGTAGTGCATGGCGATACCGTCCATGGCGTCAGCGCGGCAGCGGCGGCGTGCGGTTCGACGAGGGGTCCGCCGGGCCGCGCTGGGAAGCAAGCGAGTCCCTGGCAAGCTCCGCGATGCCGGCCAGCGAGCCGAGGATGCCGGTGGTTTCCATCGGCAACAGCAGGGTCTTCTGGTTGGGCGACTTCGCCATCTCCTTCAGCGCCTCGACGTAGTTGTTGGCGACGAAGTAATTCAGCGCGTTGACGTCACCGCTGGCGATGGCCTGGGACACCATGGTGGTGGCCTTGGCTTCGGCCTCGGCGAGGCGCTCGCGTGCTTCCGCCTCGCGGAACGCGGCTTCCTTCTTGCCCTCGGCTTCCAGGATGGCCGACTGCTTCTCGCCCTCGGCCTTGAGGATGGCGGCCTGGCGGAAACCCTCGGCATCGAGGATGTTCGCGCGCTTCTCGCGCTCGGCCTTCATCTGCCGGGCCATGGCGTCGACGAGGTCGCGCGGCGGCGAAATGTCCTTGATCTCGATGCGGGTGACCTTTACGCCCCAGGGATGCGTGGCTTCATCCACCACGCCGAGCAGCTTCGCGTTGATCGCGTCACGCTGGCTGAGGCTTTCGTCGAGATCCATCGAACCGAGCACGGTACGGATGTTGGTCATGATGAGCGCGAGCGCCGCCATCTCGAGATTGGCGACCTCATAGGCGGCCTTGGCGGCATCGAGCACTTGGTAGAACACCACGCCGTCGACGCGGACCACCGCGTTGTCCTTGGTGATGACGTCCTGCGAGGGAACCTCGAGCACCTGTTCCATCATGTTCATCTTGCGCCCGATGGCATAGACGAACGGGATGAGGAAATGCAGGCCCGGCGTCAGCGTGCCCGTGTACTTGCCGAACATCTCGACTGTCCACTCGTAGCCCTGCGGCACGATGCGGATGAGCTTGGCCAGAATGATGATGGCGACCACCACCACGACCAGCGCGACGACGAAACTTCCCATGACCCTGTTTCTCCCTATCCCGGTATGTCCCCGGAGTATAGGCGAAGCGCCTCGGGGCTAACCGCCAGGGAGGACGAGGGTCACGCGCAGGCCGCCGCCGTCGCGATTGGCCAGCGCGATGCGGCCGCCGTGGGCTTCCGAAATTTCGCGGGCCAGGGCCAGGCCGAGGCCCGTACCCGAGCGTTTCGTGGAATAAAACGGCAGCAGTGCCTGGGCCAGCACGGTCTCGCTCATGCCGGGGCCGCGGTCGGCCACTTCGATCAGTGTTTCCCGGCCCACGTGATGCACGGAAAGCGACACTTCGTTGGCGTCGCCACCGGCTTCATGCGCGTTCTTGATCAGGTTGATCAGCACCTGTTCGACCTGGGTGGGATCGAACCAGCCGGGATGCTCCGGGGGCGGCGCGGCGAGGCGGAACTGCGCATGCAGGGCCAGCGCGTCCAGGAAGGGCACCCACGGCACTTCCCTTGCCTGCGGCGCCGGCAGCTTGGCGAAACTCGCGTAGCCCGAGATGAAACTGTGCAGGTGCCTGGCCCGGTCGCCGATCGAGGCGAAGACGCCCGGCAAGCGCTCGAGGTCACCGCGGCGGGCCAGTTCGGCACCCGAATGCGACAGCGAGGAAATGGGGGCGAGCGAATTGTTGAGTTCGTGGCTGATGACGCGGATCACGCGCTTCCACGTATGCACTTCCTGGCGCGAAAGCTCACGCGTCATGCGCCGGTAAAGCTGCAGGCGGTGCGGTCGTCCCTGCAGGCGAAAGCCACGCTGGGACAGGTGGAAGGTTTCCTCACTGCCGTCCATCTCGACGGAGAACAGCGCATCCTCGCCACCCGCCGCCGCGTTGCGCAGGCTTTCCGGCATGGCGGCAAGCACCGTCTCGAATTCCAGCCCCGCCAGCGTGCGCCCTTCATTGAAGAGATGGCGTGCCGCGATATTGGCGTAGGTGACCTTGCCCGAGGGATCGGTGAGGACCAGCGCCACGGGTGTGTTCTGCACGACGGTGTCCAGCAGCAGTTCGCGTTGGGCCAGGTGCTGGCGCTGGTCGCGCAGGGTCTGTCCCAGCGCATTGTGCATGCGGATGAGGTCACCGAGTTCGTCGCGCCGCGTCGTCCCGATCGACATGCTGAAATCGCCGTCGCGAAAACTTGCCACCGCGCTTTCCAGTGCGCGCATCAGGCGGCGGAGTGGCTCGATCAACGCATGCGCCACCCATGCCGACAGGGGAATCAGCACGAGCAGGCAGATGACCAGCGCGGTCCCGCCGTCGAAGGACTCGACCGCATGCACCGGAGGCAGCTTGCCGGTCTTGTCCGGCACCGCGCGGATCCAGGCCACCAATTGAGGGAACGGCCAGATCGATACGCCCGCGAACACCAGCGCGCCGACGATGGCCGAGGTGGCCACGACGAGGGTCATCCGTCCTTCGAGCGAGAGCGTCTTCATGAAGGCGAACGTATCAGACCGCCAGTCCGTAGCGCTCCATGCGCCTGTACAGCGCTTGTCGTGAGAGTCCGAGGTTGCTTGCCGCACGGCTCACGACGCCACCCGCCGAGGCCAGCGCGGCCTCCACCGATTCGCGACTGGGTTCGTCGAGGTTGCGGCTCACGGCGGGGGCCGGCGTCGGCAGGTTCAGGTGTGCCGGTTCGATGCGTCCGTCCGACGCCAGCAGCGCGGCGCGGGCGATGGCGTTCTTCAGTTCGCGCACGTTGCCGGGCCACGTGTGCGCCAGCAGTGCTTCTCGTGCGTCTTCGCTCAAGGTCGCCTGCCCGTCGAGGAAGAACTCGGCCAGCGGAAGAATGTCGTCGCAACGCTCGGACAACGGCGGCAGGTTCACGTCGATGACGTTCAGGCGGTAATACAGGTCTTCACGGAAGGTGCCCGCGGCGATCATCGCCTTCAGGTCCGCATTCGTGGCGCTTACGACACGCACCTTCGCCTGCCGCGTGCGTCCGGAACCCAGCCGTTCGAACTGGCCGGTTTCGAGCACGCGCAGCAATTTCATCTGGCCCGGCAGCGGCAGGTTGCCGATCTCGTCGAGGAACAGCGTGCCGCCGTCCGCCATTTCGAAGCGGCCTTCACGGGCCTTGTTCGCCCCCGTGTACGCGCCCGCTTCCGCACCGAACAACTCGGCTTCGATCAGCTCGCCGGGCAACGCGCCGCAGTTCACCGCCACGAAGGGGCCCCGGCGAACCGCGGAATTGGCATGAACGATGGCCGCGATGCGTTCCTTGCCCGCACCATTCGGCCCCGTGATGAGGACAGGTACGTCGGAGCGTGCCACCTGGCAGGCCAGCTCGATCGTGCGGCTCATCGCTTCGGAGGCGAAGACCAGGCCATCGAGGTCGTAGCGGCTTTCCAACGCCTCGCGGCGCCGGCGGCGCTCGACACGGGCCCGGGTGACTTCACGCGTGGATTCGGACAGCTCGAGCAGGTTCTCCACCGTCGCCAGCAGCTTGGTGTCGTCCCACGGCTTGGCGAGATAGTCGGCGGCGCCCGCCTTCACCAGCTCCACGGCCGCTTCGAGATGCGTCCATGCCGTGAGCAGGATCACCGGCAGGTCGGTATGGCGTGCGCGGATCTCCTTGAACAGCGCCACGCCTTCCTCGCCCGAGGTGGTATCGGCGGTGAAGTTCATGTCCTGGATGACCACGTCCACCCGTTCGTGGGCCAACGTGGCCAGTCCGTCCTGTGGCGTCAGGGCGACCAGCGGGCGGATATCACGCAGGCTGAGCGCGAGCGAAAGTGCCTCGCCTACGGACGGGTTGTCGTCGATGATCAATACGCAGCGCATCTGGTCTCTTCGCATACGGGCATGGATGCCTCCCCCGGCGAAAAGGTTGCATCCCCGCCGGCACATTTTTCCATTCTAGCCACGCGTGGCCTCGACCGGGGGCACCGAGGCCGCTCGCAGCGCCGGAGCCAGCACGGCGGCCTGGCCGAGCAGCCATAGCACGACGGCCCCGATAGGCAGGTAGTACAGCGGCAGGCGCGGCAGTTCGTAGGCCCGCATCATGATCAGGTTGATGCCATAGGCCAGCGCCATGCCCAGCGCGACGCCCATGCTGGCGAGCAGGAAGTTCTCGGTCTGGAAGTAACGAAGCACGTCCACGCGACGGGCTCCCAGGGCCCGCCGCACGCCGATCTGGCGACGCCGCTGGGCGACCCAGAAGCTGGCCAGGCCGACAATGCCCAATGCCGTGACGACGAGCAGGGCCACGCAGATGCCTACCAGCAGCACGGTCGTCGCACGGTCCGCCGCGAAGAAGCGTGAGCGGATCTCCGGATACAGGCGCTTGTCGACGATGACGCGGCGTGGATCGACGGCCTTGAGCGCCGCGACCGATCCGGTCAACGCACGGGCTGCCTCGCCGGGGCGCGCCCTGATGGTGAATCCGGCACCGTAGGAGGGAATCATGCGATACGGCAGCAGCACGGCGTGATGGATCTCCGCGGTGTCCGTCGATCCTCCCTGCGCAAGACGATCCACGACGCCGACGATGCGGAACGTGGCGTCCCCAATGATCAGCGATTTGCCGACGGCCGACTCACCGGGGAAGAGCTTGTTGGCCAGGTCTTGCGTCAGCATGGCCGTCCAGCTCGAACGATCCGCCTGCGCCTTGAAATCATCGATCCATGTGTACTCGTCGGGTTGGATGTAACGGCCGGCGACGAGCCGCGTACCGAACGTCTGCGCGATGTTCTCGCCGTAATAAGCAGCCACTTCGGCGCTCGCGATGCGTTGGTCCGGGGTCAACTTGATCGTGGTGCTCCACGACGTGGAACCGAACGGCACGGAATTGCTCACCGTCGCCGCTTCCACGCCGGGTACGGCGCGGAGCGCCGCAAGGTCGGCTTCGACGCGGGCGTGCACGTCCGTGCGCCGACCGATATCGGAAACGAGGATGCGCACGATGCGGTCTTCGTCGATCCCGCTGGGCGTGTCCATCCAGCGCAGGCGGTCGCTGATCAGGAAAACGGCGTTGCAGATGATCGCGCAGGTCAACGCGATCTGAAGCACCATGAGCGTGGCGGTGAACTTGTGCCGGCTGAGCGTGGACAGGATGGGAGCGATTTGCAGGGGCATCGTCACTGGCTCTTTATCTGCAAGGCCGGGGCGATCCGGCACACCCGCCAGGCCGGCAGCATGCCGGCCGCCAACGCGGCGAGGATGGAAACCACGAACGTCATGCCGAGCATGGCCAGGTCGAGGTGGGCGAGTTGCGCCGCGGCGCCCGGTTGCATGCGGATGATGGAGAGCCCGAGCAGGGCCACCCCGAGCCCGAGCACGCCGCCGGCCAGACCGACGATGGCCGCTTCCGTCAGTAACTGCATGAACACGCTGCGACGCGACGCGCCGAGGGCACGACGGACGCCCACTTCACCCGCGCGACGCATGAACTTCGCCAGCATCAGGCCGACGGTATTGACCAGGCAGACGACGAAGAAGCCCAGGGACAGCCACACCTGCAACCGCGCGTCGCTGGGCACGACGTGTTGTTCGTCCAGAAAGCGCATGACATCGGGCAGATCGGTGTTCACGGGCCGCTGGAACCGTCCGGACTTCAACTGCTCCGCGACGTAGCCATCGAGGAACTGGCGGTATGCCGCGACTTCGGCGGCGCCGTGGAGCTGCACCCAGAACTGCAGCCAGGTGCACTCCGCCGATTCCATGTTCGCCTCGTCGCTGGAGCCCTTGCCCCAGCATGAAATACCGCCGTTACGCGGCAACAGTTGCGAGCGCGCCGTGCTCAGCGGAACGAGGAGATCCTCGCTGCTGCCATAGCTGCCGACGGTCAGGTCGAAGAAGTGTGGCGACGGCCGCCACGGGTTCAGCACTCCGATGATGCGCAGGTCCACGCCACCGGCACGGACGGTGCGCCCGACGCTGTTCTCTCCATGGAACAGACGATCGTTCAGTTCGGCGCCAATGACCGCGACGCGGGCACGCGATTCATCCTCCGCCGCGCCCCACGGCTGGCCGTAGCGGAACGGCGTCTGGAACATCGCGAAGAAGTCCGCCGTGGCATATCGCGCCGGCACGATGAACGGATCGATGGCCGGATCGTCGGGCTGCACCGGCGCGGCACCGCCGACCATCAGCACCTGTCGCTGCGCGCGCCGCGCCTTCAGCAGATTGTTGCCGTCGATCCAGGTGACCTGGGTCGGCAACGCCACCGACGGTTCGAACCCGTCCTTGTCGCGCGGGTCGAATCGCGGGATGAAGATCGATCCGCTGCTTCCTGGCAGCGGATCGCCCGAGAGCACATGCAACACCGTCAGGGTTGTCATGCTGGCCCCGATCCCGAGGGCGATGGCGATGATCATCAGCGCCGTGAGCGCCCTGCTCCGCCGGAGGCTGCGCAGGGCGAGTTCCAGGTAGTAACCGAACATCGGGGTTCCTGTGGGTTCAGACGCTGCGCGTGGCTTCGACGGGTGACACCCTGGAGGCGCGCAGCGCAGGCGCGAAGACCGCGGCCTGTCCGAGGCCCAGGAGGATCACCACACCGACGAGGACGTACGTGAACGACAACCGCTCCATCTCGAACTGCGTGAACATCCACTGGTTCATGCCCAGCGCCAGCACCACGCCGACCACGACGCCCGACAGCGCGATCAGGAAGTTCTCCGTCATGAAATAACTGAGGATGTCGCTCCGGCGCGCACCCAGCGCACGCCGCACGCCGATCTGCTTGCGCCGCTGTCCCACCCAGAAACTGGACAGGCCCACGATGCCCGCCGCGGTGATCGCCAGCAGCACGCCGCAGACGACGCTCATGAGCACCGCCATGCCGCGATCCGCCTCATAGGCGTCCTTGCGGACCATGTCGAACGTGCGCACGCCGTAGCGCTCGGGCAGCACGCGCATGCGGCTCACGCCATAGAGCGTGTTCGCGATCGACTTGTAAACCGCATCCTGCTGGCCCTGCTTGGCACGCACGACGAAATGCTGGTAGCTGCTGTTGAAGAACAACGGCATGATCGAGACGTTGTCGATGAAATCGGCATCGATCCACGGCACCGTGAGCTTCTCGACGATGCCGATGATGATCGACGGCCTTCCCTTCACGTAGTACACGGTCTTGCCCAGCGCGCTTTCGCCGGGAAAGAGTTTTTCCGCGAGGGCCTTGGTCACGATGACCTGCGCAGGCACCGGCTGCTGGTCGCGCTCGAACGCGGTGACCTCGCTGGCGCTGAAGTTGCGACCGGCGATCAGCTTCACGCCCAACGTGGCGAGCGTGTGCTCGTCGCCGAAGTACAGCGCACTCTGCACGCCGTTCTTCGTTCCATCGGGCTTCGTCTGGATACTCGTCGACCACCCACCCCGGCGGAGGGGGAAGGCGTTGGTCACATAGGCATCCTCGACGCCAGGCATCGACCGGATGGCCTGGATATCGGTCTTCATCAGCGGGACGTAGGTCGAGGGCGAACCGACGTAGAGGTTCTGCACGGCCACCACGTTGGATTCGTTCATGCCGGTCGGGCGGTTCACGCGATCGAGACGCTCATGGACGATGAACAGCGCGTTGCAGACGATGGCTAGCGTCAGGGCGATCTGCAGCGCGATGAGGATGGTGCCCGCCTTGTGCCGGCGAAGCGCGGAGAGGATGGGTTTGATCTGCATGGCGATATCCTCAGTTCGACTTCAGCTGCCAGGCAGGCTGCACCTGCGCGGCTCGCCATGTGGGATAGAACGCGGCGATGACCGATGCGGCGATCGCCACCACGAGGGTGAGGGCCATGAGCGTCGGGTCGAGCGTGGCGAGGCGTGCGATTTCCTCGGGGAACACGAGACCGACGCCGAGCACGCCAAGGCCGGTCAGCAACAACCCGAGCACGCCGCCGGCGATACCCACGGTGCCCGCCTCGATCAGGAACTGCGCGTAGATGTCACGACGCGATGCGCCCAGTGCGCGGCGCACGCCGATCTCGGGCGCGCGGCGCATGAATTTCGCCAGCAGCAGGCCAATGGTGTTGACCAGGCAGATGATCAGGAAGCCCAGCGACACCAGGAGCGACACCTGAGATTCACGCGGCACCACCTTCTGCACCGACAGCCAGTCCATGACATTGCGTAGCTTGACGTTCGGCGCCCAGCTGAAACGTCCCGAGCGCTGCATCTCCGCGGCATACCCGGTCAGGTATTCGCGATACGCCTCTGCCTCGGACTTGCTGGGCAGTTCCGCCCACAACGAAAGCCAGATGCATTCCGAACGCAGGTAGTTCTCCCAACCTTCGCCTGGATCCTTGAAGCAGTTGTTGTTGCCGTTGTTAGGCAGCTTCAGGTCCATTGCGCGGTTGAACGGCACGTACACCGACGCACCATCGTCGAAGCCCTGCGTATTGGGAACATCGAAGAACACCGGCTGCGGATGCCAGTCCGCGATCACGCCCGTGATCTGGAACAGGTGCCCGTCGAGGTTCACCTGCTTGCCGACGCTGGGACCGCCGTTGAACAGCTTGTCGTTCAGCGCCTTGCTGATGACGATGACGGACGCGTGCTTCTCGTCATCCTCGAGGCTCCACGGCCTGCCCTGCAGGAAGGGCACGTCGAACATCGGGAAGAAGTCCGCACCCGTCGCATACGCGCCCTGGCGCATCGGCAGGCGTGAGGGATCCTCGGGGATCACCGAGACGCCGATCGGGTAGGTCACCGTCTGCCGCTGGGCCTTGCGCGCGCGCAGCAGCGTCGTCGCGTCGGTGTAGCTCAGGGCCGGCGGCGGCTCGCCGTTCTTGGTGTTCTCGGGACCCCAGTTATCCACCTGAACGTTGTACAGGACATCGGATTTCTGCGGGATCGGATCGCGCGAGGTCGCGCGGAACACCGAGTAGGTGGTCATCGCCGCGGCCACGCCGAAACCGATGGCCATCACCATCAGGGCGGTGAGCACCGGGTTTCGGCGCAGGCTGCGCAGGCCGAGATGCAGGTAATAACTGAACATGGACTTCCCCCGGGACGAAGGGCGATGGGATCAGGAGTTGGCGACGTGGGCGTGGGTGTGGAAGCGCGGTTCTTCCGCGAGATCCACTACCTGTCCGTCGATGACGTGGACATTGCGCTGCGCACGCGCGGCCAGTTCCGGATCGTGGGTGACCATGACGATCGTGGCGCCCTCGCGATGGATCTCCTCGAGCAGCTCCATGACGCCACGCGCCATCTGCGTATCGAGGTTACCGGTCGGTTCGTCCGCCAGGAGGAGACGGGGCGAACCCGCCAGCGCACGCGCAATGGCGACACGCTGCTGCTGGCCGCCCGAGAGTTCCGCCGGATAATGCTTGGCGCGCGAGGCCAGGCCCACGCGTTCCAGCGCGTCCATGATGCGCTGCTTGCGTTCGGCGGCCTTCATGCCGCGATAGCGCAGCGGCACTTCCACGTTGTCGAACACGTTGAGGTCGGGAATCAGGTTGAACGCCTGGAAGATGAAGCCGATCTTCTCATTGCGGATCTTCGAACGGGCGTTGTCGTTGAGCTGGCTCACCTCGACGCCGTCCAGGTGGTACTCCCCGCCGGTGAAGGTTTCGAGCAGGCCGGCGATGGTCAGGAAGGTGGTCTTGCCCGAGCCCGAGGGACCGGTCACGGCGACGAACTCGCCTTCCTTCACATCGATGTTGAAGTCGCGCAGGGCGTAGGTCTCGACGACTTCCGTGCGGTAGACCTTGGCGAGATGGTTCATCTTGAGCATGACGTGTCCTCGGGTGATGAAGGGAATCAGCGGCTGATGGCGACGTGTTTCGCGTCGCCGAAGGTGTCGGCACCGGAGATGACGATCTTGTCGCCTTCCTTCAGGCCGTCCAGGATCTCGATCTTGTCGATGCTGCTGGCGCCGACGCGGATGTCGCGGCGGTCGGCCATGTTTTCGTTCACGACGTAGGCGTAGCGACCGGCGCTCTCGTCGACGAAGGAACCGCGCTGCACGGTGAGCACGTTGTCGCGCTTGTCGAGCAGGATGCGTACGGAGAGGCGCTGGCTCTGGCGCAGCTGCTTCGGCGTCTCGCCGTCGAAGCGCAGGCGGGCCGACACTTCGCCGTTCACGACCTCGGGCGACACGGCGCTCACCTTGCCGTCCCAGGTCTTGCCATTGCCGGCGATTTCGCCCGGCATGCCGATGGCGAGGTCACGGGCGAAGCTCTCGGGCACCTTCATTTCCACTTCGAGCGCGGACAGATCGATGACGCTGAGCAGCTGGGCGTCCTTGGCGACGGTGGCGCGCTCGGCGATGAACAACTGGCCGACCTGGCCGTCGACCGGCGACTTCACGTTGAGGTCTTCGACCTGGCGCTCCAGGTCCTTCACCAGCAGCAGCTGGCGATCGTGGGCGAGTTTCTTCGCCTGCACGTCGAAGGTGAGGCTGTCGTTGTCCATCGAGAGATCGGTGGTCGCATGCTTGGCCGTGACGACGGCCTTGTCCAGCGTGGACTTCGCCTTGTCGACATCGGCCACCGGCACGGCGCCCTTGTCGAACGCCGTCTGGTAACGCTTCAGGTCGCGCTCGGCGGCGGTCTGGTCGATCGTGGCGTTGTCGTAGGCTTTCTGCAGCTCGGAGCGTTTCTTCTTCGCATCGATCTGCGCGCGCAGGTATTCCACCTGCATCGCATCGGCGGCCGAGCGTTCCTGGGCAAGCTTGCTGGTGAGTTCCGGGCTGGTGATGACCGCGAGCACCTGCTCCTTCTTCACGACGTCACCGGCGTGGACCTTGAGCACCACGGCGCCAGCGGAGGCGGCGTACATGGTGGGACTCACCGCGGCGACCACCTTGCCCTCGGCGGCGATGTCGCGCACGAAGGGGCCACGGGTCACGGTGCCGAAGGACAACCGCGAGGCGCTCACGGAGCTGTCGGCGGAAAACATGGTGGCGATCCGCGGGGCCGCCACGGCAAGCGCGACAACCACAGCGACGCCTGCGCCGATGAGCAGCAGCTTGCGGTGACGATTCGGACCGACTTCGACGAGGCGGTCCTGGGCGGAGGTATCACGGATCATGGTGGCTTCCCTGGGCGACTTACCGGGATACTGAGCAAGCGCCGTGCCAAGCCATAAAAACGCGACAGATCAGATGGTTAGGAGCGTGCCTCCGCGACACGACCTGTGTCCGCGGACAAACTGTCCGGACACTCGGCAGTCCGGACAGCCGCCCGGGAAAGCTTCAGACGGTGATGCCTACCGATTCGGAAGCCGCGATGTCGCGGGCCACGCCGCGACCCAGGGATGAGATGGGTACGTCGTAGGCGCCGAGCACGGTGAGGCCCGTGAGGTGACGGCGGGTGAACGACAGGATGCGCGCACGCGACGCGCGGAGCCATTCGCGATCCGGTGCGCGGTGATCCGGCGGCTCGATGGGGAGGGCATCGGCGAACAACCCGTCCCAGGCCAGGTAGTCGGTGTCCGGAAGCAGGTAGATGCGGGCCAGGGCGACGCCCTGCCCGCTGACGCAGTCGATCCACTCCCGGGGACCTTCGCACGTGACGGCGCATGTGAGGCCCACGTAGTGCGTGGCCAGCAGCGGCGCCAGATCCATCGATTCGACGAGGCAGCCACGAGGCGCCTCGGCGGCGACGCCGGGCGACACCCCCGGGGCGAGGTACAGCACGCCACCGAGCTGGCCGAGGCCTTCGAAGAGCGTGCGCGGCGCAAGCGCCAGCCAGCGCGTGGTGGCGGTGGAACGGGCGCGCGATTGCACGCCGAAGGATGCGAGCCAGCCGAACATGGCGTCTCCCGGTGACGATAGCGGTCGAGGGATGCCTGGCTGGGCGGTCCGGGGAGAACCCGCGTGGCTTGGCGTCTGGGAGGAGCGGCGCTTACTTGGTAAGGATGAGCTTGTCGTTGCGGGTCAGGCGCAGGTGGTACTCACTGCCCTGGTGTTCGATGACCAGCTCGCGCGAGCCATCGAGCAGGTTCTTGCTCTCGACGCGGCGAATGGCCGCCGGCGCCGCGCGAAGCGGGACGACCTTGTCGCGGCCGCCATTGTCGGAAAGGGGGAGCGTTCGAAGCAGCATGATCGTGACTCCGCGATTGAGGGTGCGGAGTTGATGATAATGATTCTCAATTACACGTCAAGCCCTCAGGCCTCGACGAGCATTTCCGACAGCGTCTCTTCGAGCTGCTCGAGGTCCGGAATCACCGCCGTATCGTCACGGACCAGCACCCGGGCGCGCACGCCGAACGGCAGGTCGTGCCCGTCGTGGGTCGGCAGGAGAAGCTCCGAGTTGAGCGTGGTCAGGCGCGGGAAGCCATGGGTCAGCACGGCGATATAGGGCATGTCCGGGCGCTGGCCCACCGCCTTCAGCACGGCCACGCGCGACGCCTGTGGCGGTGCGTCGTCGGGCAGGCTGGCGACATGGTCGAAGCTGACCAGCGGGATGCTCCAGCCGCGCCAGGCGATCCGGCCTACCAGCCATGACGGCGAGTCGGCCACCGGCTCGACGCCGGCCAGCGTGATGACTTCGGCGACGGCCGCGTTGGGCAGCAGCAAGCGCACGCCACCGCTGGGAATCAGGACGCAGCGGATTTCGCGCGGTAACGGCTCGCTCATGGGAATTCCTCGATCAGTTTCTGTGCCAGCGCGCGAACGTCGCCGGCGTAACCGGCCACGCGCTCCTCGCGAATGCCGGCGACCATGTGGCCGGCTTCGGATTCGGGCGGCACGGTCTCCACCCAGACGCGGCCACCGGCATCGTAGACCGCCTGCGCGCCAGCGACGGCGTCATTGCCCTTGCCGGCGAAGACGATCGCCAGCGCATCGGCGCCGAAACCACCCGCCATCGTGCTGAGGATGCCGTCGATCGACGGACCCCGTGCACTCGTCGCGCTGCCGTCGTCACGGACCGTGACGCTGCCGTCGCGGCGGATCTGTACATGCGAACCGCGCGGCACGACAAGGCATTCGCCATGCACCGTGTGGGTCTGGTCGACGGCGACGCGCGCGCGGCCGAGCCGCGCGGCGAACGCCTCTGAATCGTCTTCGTGATGCGCCGCCACCAGAAGCACGCCGGGAAGGCGCTGGGGCAACGCGGCGAGGAACGCGGCGATCGACGCTTCGCTTTCCTGCGTGCCGCCGAGCGCGATCACGCGACGGACTGCGCGGGGCGCCGCCTCGAGGAACATCTCGTGGGCGAAGTCGCCATCGGTCCTGGGCGCCACGGCTTCTTCCATCGAGACGAGTTCGAGCGTGAAGCCCGACTCGATCCCATGGGTGCCGTCATCGACGACATCCTGCGCCAGGTATTCCGCGGCGCTGATCGTCTCGATGCCGAACTCGGCGGGTTCGGCGCGGGCGACCGGCTCGGCGACGATCGTGTCGTGGTCGACCAGATCCCATTCCGGCACCGGCGGCGGCACGTATTCGGTGGCGCGTCCCTCGATCTGCAACGAAGGCGTGGTGTCCTGCGGCGCGGGCGACGCTTCGTCGTCCATCGACGCAAGGCTGAAGCGGCTGATATCGAAATCGCTTTCCGGCACGGGTGCCGGCGGCGGCGCTTCCTCGATCACTTCGAACCCGGACAGGTCCAGCGAGGCGAGTTCGGTCAATTCGACAGGAGCGGACGGGACCGTTTCGAGGCCGTCCGACGCATCGAGCGACGCCGCATCGGTATCCGCGAGCAGGGCCTCGAGCTCGGCGGCGAGTTCGACTGGATCGGCACCCTCGCCTTCCTCGTCGGACTCCGACAGGGGCGTGGAAAAATTCAGTGCGTCGCCGGTGTCGACGGCGATGTCATCCACCACGCCCGACGATACCGGTGCGAGGTCTTCATCGACGGCCATCGGCGTTTCTGGATAGCCGTGGCTGCCCGTGATGGCCAGATCATCCACCAGCGGTTCGTCGAGGAACTCCTCGGCAGGCGCAGCGACACCGGCCATGGCGGTCACTCGCGGCTCGATGGCCCGGGCGTCCTCGGGACGCGGCGGATCGAGCGCCAGTTCACCTACCAGTTTCGCTGCCAGGTGACGTGCCCAGCGGGCACGGTCCCAACCTTCGAGTTTGCGGCTGACGTCGGCATCGTTGAACACGAGGCGCGGATGACCGCCTTCCACGGTGTCGTAAAGACGGTCGAGGTCGGCGTCGCTGGGATCGTCAAGGTCCACGACCACGACATTCGCCGAAGAACCGACCAGCTCGGCGGGCGCGAACGAGCGCAGGTCCGACTCGTAGACGATCCTCGCGCCTTGCGCGACGAGGGCGTCACGCAGGTTCGCGGAGAGTCCGGCGTCGTCGAACAGCAGCGCGACCGTCGCCTCGCGATCAGCCATGGTGGACTCCGAGCACGTCGTTGATCTGCACGATGAGGTCGTTCTCCTGGTACGGCTTGCCGATGTAGCGGTCTACGCCGATGTCGAAGGCGCGCTGGCGGTGCTTATCACCGGTACGCGAGGTGATCATGATGATCGGCACGCCAGCCAGACGCTCGTCGGCCTTCATCTGCGTGGCCAGCTCATAGCCGTCCATGCGCGGCATCTCGATGTCGAGCAGCATCAGGTCGGGCACGCGCTCGTTGAGCTTCTCGAGTGCATCGACGCCGTCCTTCGCCGTCATCACTTCGAACTCGTGACGCTCCAGCACGCGGCCGGTGACCTTGCGCATGGTGATCGAGTCGTCGACCACCATGACCAGCGGCTTGACGCGCACTTCGTCCTGAGCGCGCGGCGCATGCGGCACGAGCGACTCGGCTTCGAACGCGCGGCGGGCCACGCCATGACGCACCAGCGGGGCCAGGTCCAGAATCATCAGCACCGAGCCGTCGCCCATGATCGTCGCGCCGAGGATGCCCGGCACCGAACTCACCTGCGGACCCACCGGCTTGACCACGATTTCGCGTGAGCCAAGCACGGCGTCGACCCGGATCGCCGCGCGCAGGTCGCCCGAGCGAGCGAGCAGGAGCGGGATGTCGCCTTCGTCCGGCGTCGACAGGACATGCACGCCCAGCAACTGCGGGAGGTCGTGGATGCCGTAGTCCTCACCCACGTACTCGAAGCTGGGCGATTCGTCCGCCATGCGGTGGGCCAGTTCGTTCGGCGCCACGCGCGCCACGCCGTGCACCGACGTCATCGGGATCGCGAAGTTGGTTTCACCGATACGGACGATCAGTGCCTGGGTCACCGCGAGGGTGAACGGCAGGCGCATCACGAAGGTCGTGCCAGTGCCCTTGTGCGACTCGATGCCTAGCGTGCCGCCGAGCTGCTTGATCTCGTTGGCGACCACGTCCATGCCGACGCCACGGCCGGCCACCTGGGTGACCTTCTCCGCCGTGGAGAAGCCGGGCACCTGGGTCAGCTGGAAGATCTGGTCGTCGGAAACACGCGCGTCCGGACGCAGCAGGCCACGCTCGATAGCCTTGGCGCGGATCGCGTCGCGATCCATGCCGGCGCCGTCGTCGGACAGGCGCACGACCACCTCGGTGGCTTCGCGCGACACCTGGATGCGCACGGTGCCTTCCGCGTTCTTGCCGGCGGCTTCGCGGGCTTCGGGCGCTTCGATACCGTGTGCGACGGCGTTGCGCAGCATGTGCTCGAACGGCGCCTTGATGCGGTCGAGCATGTTGCGGTCCATTTCGCCGTTCGCACCCTCCACCACCAGTTGGGCGCGCTTGCCCACGTCGGAGGCGGCCTGGCGAAGCGTACGGCGCAGGTTCGGCACCATCGCGTCGAACGGCAACATGCGCGTCTGCATGAGACCTTCCTGCAGTTCCGCGTTGACCCGCTGCTGCTGGAGCAGGAGGTTCTCGGACTGACGGGTCAGCTCATCCAGGATGGTCTGCAGCGACACAAGGTCGGACACCGACTCGGCCAGTGCTCGCGAGTACTGCTGCAACTGCGAGAAGCGGTCGAGTTCGAGCGGATCGAAGTTCGTCACGCCGGTGTCGCGGTGTTCCTGGTGGTAGCGCGCGATGATCTGCGCTTCCGTTTCGATTTCCAGCATGCGCAGCTGGCTGCGCAGGCGGCTGACCGTCTGCTCGTGCTCGGTGAGCGCCGAACGGAAGCTCGCCGTCTGCTGTTCCAGGCGCGAACGGTAGATGGACACTTCGCCCGCGTGGTTGACCAGCGTGTCGAGCATGTCTGCGCGAACGCGGATCTGCTCCTGCGATGCGCGCTGCAGCTCTTCTTCCTCGAACTCCGGCAGGAGGTCGGGAAGGTCACGGTCGAGCAACGGCGCCTGCTCCGGTTCCGGCACGGGCTCGTGCACCGGGGCGTACTCGACGATCGCGGCTTCGCGCTCTTCGCGATAAGCCTCGGCGGTGAGCGTATCCGGCGCGATCGGCGCACCCGCGAGGCGTGCGAACGGCTCGATGTCGGCGTCGGTCAGGCCAATGGGCTTGCCCAGGGCGATGTTCTGCACCATGCCGTGCAGGCGGTCGAAGCCTGCCTCGGTCGCCTCGATGGACGGACGGTCGCTCTCACGCTGGCCACCGGCCACCGCGTCGAGGAGCGCTTCCATCGCATGGGCGAGGTCGCCGACCGCCGCCATGCCGGCCATGCGCGCACTGCCCTTCAGCGTGTGCAGGTCGCGCTGCAGGGCGGTGACGTGTTCCGGCTGTTCCGGCTCGGCGCGCCACGCGGCCAGCGCGGCATCGGCGTGGTCGAGAATCTCGCGACCTTCCTCGACGAACACCTCGAGCAGGTCCGGATCGATATCGGCATACGGCGAAAGCTCGGGCACGAGCGCGACGACCGGCTCGTCCACCGGCGTGTGCACCGGTTCGGCAAGCGGCTCGTGCGACTGGTCCACGATGGGTTCGTCGGCGATGAAACCTTCTTCCTCCGACACCGTTTCGTCGATCGGTTCCTCGACGATACGGGGTTCGACAAGGCCGTCATCGGTATGCAGCACGTCGCCGTCATGCGACATCGGCTGCGGCAACGCCTCTTCGACAGCGGGCGTGTGCACGGATACCGGGGTCGGCTGGACGTCGGAAGCGTCGGCGGTTTCGATATCGCTGAGCAAGGAGCGCCATTCGGCTTCCTGCTCCGGGTCGAAAGCCAGGATCGGCTTGACCTCGCCTTCCGGCTTGTCGATCTCGAAACTCTCCAACGAAGCCAGCAGCTCGGCCGTGAATTCGTCGCTGCTGCCCGCCGGCTCGACCGGCGGCAGTTCGATGGCCGGAAGCTCGTGCTCATCCGCGACGTGCGGGGTCTCGTTCACCGCATCGCGTTCTGCGAGTTCGCCAGCGAGCATGGCTTCGAGTTCCGCCTCGAGGCCAATATCGTCCGCGAGCAGGGTCTCGTCCAGCGAAGGCACGCTGGAGATCTCTTCCACCTGTTCCGGCAGATACGACTCCGCCGTTTCCGAACGGGCCTCGACAGGAAGGGTGACTTCGTCGGCGACCTCGTGGTGGGCGACGAGGTCGTCAGCCACGGCTTCGTCGTCGAGCGGTTGCGGATCCGGCTCGTACAGGATGTGCGCGACCGTCGCTTCCGGCTGCTCGTCGCGCAATGTGGCGATCTTCGTCGCCAGCGCGGTGACATCCGGCACGCGCGGATCGGGCGCGTCGAACTGCTCCATCACATGGTCGACAAGGTCGGCGGCGTCCGTGAGTGCGTCGACGCCTTCCACGCGCAGCGGCAGGCCCGTGGCGCGCACGCGCTTGATCAGGCCTTCCAGCGGCGCCAGCACCTGGATCAGCACCGGGATGTCGACCATGCCGATGGCGCCGTGCAGCGTATGCACCGCGCGCAGCAAGGCATCGTCCACCGGCAGTTCGCCGTCGCCGGCGGCAGCCAGGTTGGCCCGGATCACGTTGAGGTACTGCGCCACTTCCGTACGCAGGATATCGAGCAGCACCGCATCCACCGGCGGCAGCGGCGGCGCGTTGTAGGTTGGCTCCGTAGCGGATTCCGATGCCGGCTCGACCGACGCCGGGGCTTCGACCGGTGTCTGTCCGTACGCGGCGAAACCGGCGGTCGGCACGGCGGCGATGGTGTCGCGCGGCACGCGGCGCTTGACCTTGCTGCGTACGCGATGAATGGAACTGCGCGCCACGTCCTCGACGTAGGCGGTGTCGCCCATCGCCAGGCGGTCGGCGGTTTCCATGATCGCGGCGATCGGCGCGGCCGGCGTCGCGTCGCCTTCCAGGGCGGCCTTGAGCTGTGGCAGCGCGTCCACGGCATGACGGACCAGCGCCTGCACGCCATCGTGCGGGGCGATCGTGCCGTCGAGCACGCGGTTGAGCATGTTCTCGACCTTCCAGGCGAACTCGCCCAGCAGGCGGGCACCGACAAGACGGCCGGAACCCTTCAGGGTGTGGAACGAACGGCGGATCGGCACCATCGCGTCGCTGCGTTCCGGATCGGTCAGCCAGTGGCCGAGTCCCGCACGCAGGTTGGCGATTTCTTCCTCGGTTTCCTCGAGGAAGATCTCGCGGATCTCGTCGTCGATACCGTCGACGGTGATCTGGAAGCCGGCGAACTCGGCCATGCCGTGGCCGCCCACTTCCTGCTCGACCTCTTCCTCGATCTCGACCCAGTCCTCTTCGCCGGAAGCGGCCACAGGCGCTTCCTGGGCGACGGGCTCGACGGCCATGGCGGCAAGTTCGTCGTCGGTCGGCGGCTCGTCGATGAGATCGAAGCTGTCGGCGAAGCTGGAGACGGTTTCACCCGCGTCGACGCTGGTCGACGGCACGGCGATATGTTCGATCGCGGCGGCCTCGATCTCCTCGAGGGTCGCCTCGCCGAGTGCCTCGTTCTCGTCCTCGTCCCCGGTCGGGATCGGCCAGTAACCGAGTTCAGCCAGGCTGTGCTGGGTGACGTCGAGGATATGTTCCAGGCCACCGCGGTGTTCGCGGGCGGCTTCGAGGTAGTACTCGAGTGCGGCGAGCGCATCCGCCAGGCGGTCCATCTGCACGCCATTGGGCACGCGGCGGTCGCCGAGCAGTTCGCGATGGATGAACAGGCCGATGCCATCGGCGAGTTCGGCAGGACGGGCCGCACCGAGCATGCGCATGGCGCCGCCGATCTCGGCCATCAGTTCCGGCGTACCGGCCAGCTGGTCGTGATCCCACGACGATTCGACGAAGCCGACGATCGCGTCCTTCACCTTGGAGGTGTTGGCCGTGGCTTCGCGCATCAGCGTGGAAAGGATATGACGCGCTTCGCTACGCGGAAGCGGCGACGGGCCGAGGTCGCCCGAGGGCGAGGTCTGGTCGCCTTCCGCGCCGAGGCGTTCGATATGGTCGTCCAGCGAGGCTTCGACGTAGAGCAGCGCGCCGGCGACGTCCAGCAACGACTCTTCGTCCGGCTCGCGCGCGCCCGTGGCGATTTCGCCGAGGATGCGGCGCTGTTCGCCCACCACGCGGCGCGGCACGCCCAGGGCGAGCATGCCCAGGGTGTCGCCCACGCGGTCGAGCACTTCCGTCTGCAGCCCGAGCTGCGCGGGATCGCCATCGGGGCGGCGCAGGAACAGGTCGAGCGCTTCCTTTACGCGAAGCAGGTCGTCCTTGATGGCCGCCGAGACGGTGTCGAGCAGCGCACGGTTGTGGCCCGACATCGAACCACGGGCATGCTCGAGTTCCGCCGCCTGCGGCAGCAGGCCTTCCAGGCGGTAGGTCTGGCGCAGTTCTTCGATGCGGTCGCTGCCCGGCTTGGCCTGGGCGACGTAATAAAGGAGCTTGCGCGCCAGTTCGTCGGAATCGCCGTTGAGCAGCGCTTCCTCGCCACCGTCGACCAGTTCGCGGATGGAACGGTCGACGCGGCCGATCAGCTGGCGAACATCTTTCTCGTGCGCGCGCAGCACGCCGCGCTCGAGGCCTTCGAGCACGCCGGCGGCGATCCACCACAGGCGACGGCCCGCGATGGTGTAGCAACGCGCGGCGAGGCTATCCAGCGTGGCGCGCATGCCAAGCAACTGGCGCTCGCTGCCCTGCCCACGGAACCACGCGAGCAGCTGTTGCTGGAAACGCACGCGCAACTCGCCAAGTTCGGCGCGGAACGCCTCGGCCATGCCGGGATCGTTCGCACCCGGCGCGCCCACGGGCAGCATGGTGTCGAGGTTGGGCGTGAACAGCGCGGACTCGTGCAGCGACTGCTCGCCACGGCTCTCGCGAAGGTCGTTGAGCAGGGGCAGCAGCACGATCGGCACGTCGCGATGGCCGCTCTGCAAGCGCTCGAGGTAATCGGGCATCTGCATCATGCCGCGCATCAGCGCGGCATAGGCCTCGTCACGATGGGCGACGCGATTGTCGATCAGCGCGGCGACCAGTTGCTCCATCTCGCCGACAACCATGGCGGCGCCGTAGAGCTCGACCATACGCAACGTGCCGTGGACCTGGTGCAGGTCCGCGGCGCAGGTGTGCATGACGTAGGCGTCGCGCGAGTCCTCGACGTACGACTCGAGGGCCTGGCGTGCCTTGGACAAGGCGTCGTCGAGCTCGGCCTTGACCCAATGCAGCGTAGTGAAATCGGTATGGTCTTGAAGTCTCACTGCATCAACCCGGCAGCTTGAAGTTCGCGACGGACAGGCGCAGGTCGTTCGCGAGCTGGGCCAGGTTGCCGATCGACTCGGCGGTCTGGCTGGCACCCAGCGATGTCTGCGAGGTGATCTCCTGGATGACGTTCATCGTCGCCGACGTATCGGTCGCCGCCGCGGACTGCTGGCGTGCCGCCGCGGAGATGTTCTGAATCAGCGCCGACAGATCGTTCGACACGCGCTCGATGTCGCCCAGTGCGGTACCCGCATCCTCGGCCAGTCGCGCACCGGCCACCACTTCCGCGGTGGTCTGTTCCATGGAACTGACCGCTTCGTTGGTATCGGACTGAATGGTCTGGACCAGGGTTTCGATTCGCTTCGTCGCGCTCGCCGAACGTTCGGCGAGGCGCTGCACTTCGTCCGCGACGACCGCGAAACCGCGGCCCGCCTCACCGGCCGATGCCGCCTGGATGGCTGCGTTCAACGCGAGGATGTTGGTCTGCTCGGCAATGTCGTTGATGAGTTCCACGATCGAGCCGATTTCCTGCGACGACTCACCCAGGCGCTTGATGCGCTTGGAGGTCTCCTGGATCTGGTCGCGAATGGAGTCCATGCCCTGGATGGTCTCGCGCACCACTTCGGCACCGCGCGAGGCGATCTGCACCGAGCGCTGCGCCACGTCGGCCGATTCGGCCGAATCCTTCGACACGGTGTCCATCGAGGTCGCGATCTGGTTGATTGCGGAGGTGGCCGAGGTGATCTGCTGCGCCTGCTGCTCCGCCGCGTCGGCGAGGTGCATGGCGGTGGCCTGGGTTTCCTGTGCCGCCGCGGACACACGCACCGCGGTTTCGTTAATCGTGGTGACGAGGTTGCGCATCTCGTCGACCGCGGAGTTCATGGCGTCCGCGATGGCGCCCGTGATGTCCTCGGTAACGGTGGCCTTGATGGTCAGGTCGCCTTCGGCGAGCGTGCCCATCTCGTCCAGCAACCGCATGATGGCGGTCTGGTTACGCTGGTTCAGTTCGGACGTGGTCTCGAAGCGGCGACGCTGGTCGCGCACGAGGTTGTAGACCAGCAGTAGCGCGAAGAGCACCGCGCCGATTGCGCCGAGCAAGCCCCACCACACGTTCGGGAACAGGCGGGTCAGCGGCAGCTTGGCGATCTGGTCGGCGGACTCGTTGGCGCGGAGCAACACGGTCTGCGAATCCAGCGAGGCCTGGTTACCCGCGCGCTTCACGTCCTGCAGGTTGGGCGACGCGGTCACCAGCTGGCTGACCGGGTCGACGAGGTCGCCCCAGGAGGTCTGCATGCCTTCGAGGATCTTGCGCGCGTTGGCGTCGCTGATGGCGCGCACGCCACCGTCGGCGTTGCCGTCGATCAGGCCCTTGAGCACCGCGCCGTACAACTGCGCGTCGCGTGACAGGCCGTCCGCGGCGGACTGGGCGGCGTCGCCACCCTGCAGGATCTCCTGCACACGGCGGATCATGCGGTCGGCCATCAGCATCCAGCGCGCGATGGTGAAGGTCTGTTCCACCGAAGCGTTCTTCTGCTGGACGATGTTGAGGACTTCGTCCGTGCGCGCGTTGAGCAGCGGCATCTGCTTGGAGAAGAGGTCGGCGCGCTCGCCCGAGGACAGCACGAGGTCCTTGTTCGAGAGGATCTTGCCGATGTCCGCGTCGAGCTGGTGCCAGGCGTTGGCCAGCGAACCGATGGCACGGCCCGACTGGGTGGCGTTGCCATCCGCATACGCCGGCATGCCGGTCTTCTCGTCGCCCTTCACCAGTCGCTGCACGGCCGAGTCGATCGTGTTGCGCGTGGCTGCCAGCTCGCGGAAGGAATCGCGGTTGCCGTCCGACGCTTCCAGGGCGTACTTCGCGGTCTGCTGCGAAAGCACCTGCACCTGGGTCGTCAGGGCGATGGCCTCACGGTCCTCGCCGTTCTTGTTGTTCAGCCACCAGAAGTCGACCGACGCCAAACCGATCGCCAGGAGCAGGAACACGATGACGATCGTGTACCCACGTTCCCGGCCTGCGCCGCCTGCTGTCGTGCTCATATCCACCTCACCCAAACCTGGCAAAGCTAGCCACCCGCGCCTCGACGAGGTCGCCGGCAAGACGAAGCGGTCGCGCTGACCGCCCCTCCGTTCCCATCGCGAAGCCGGCCATGCCGTCCCCGCCCATCCTGTAAGGGGCGGCCACCCGGCCGTCCCCTCCCCCATGAGACGCCTTACAGCGCCGCTTGCCGGAAATCCGGCGCACGAACCAGTCGGCTCATGCTGAACAATCCGAACGCCTGCTCACCGAGCGTGACGTTCTGCGCGACGAAACGCGCCAACCGCGGATCGAGTTCTTCTTCACCCGAACCCCGCTGGTCTTCGTCCATCGTACGCTGGCCAAACACCTCGTCCACCAGCAGCCCGACGGTGCCGCCGTGCTGGCGAACCAGCAGCAGGCGAGTACGTTCGGAAGACGGTGTACGTTCGTCGAACAGGAACCGGCCAAGGTCGATCGCCGGCACCAGGTTGCCACGCACGTTGGCCACGCCCATCAGCCAGGGCTGCGTGCCCGGGACATTGGTCAGTGGCGGCACGGCGAGCAATTCGTTGATCTCTTCGATGCCGCTGACGAAGGCACGGCGGCCCACGCGGAACCCGATGCCGCGCCACAGGCCCAGCGACTCGACGCGCTCGGGCGCATCCGCGCTATGCGCCAGGCATGCGCGTTCGTAGTGGGCGAGCAGTTCGAAAGGCGTAAGTGCCGCGTTCTCGCTCATGGCGCCCTCAATGCGTCTTGTTCGGCAGGAGGCTGGCGATGGTCGAGAGCAGTTCCTTCTCGTTCACCGGCTTGGTGATGAACGCCTTGGCGCCCTGGCGCAGCCCCCACACGCGATCGGTTTCCATGGACTTGGTGGTGATCATCACCACCGGCACGTCGGCCGTGTTCGGGTCGCGGCTCAGCGTGCGCGTGGCCTGGAAGCCGTTCATGCCGGGCATGATCACGTCCATGATCACCAGGTCGGGCTTGCTCGCACGGATGCGATCGAGGCCGGCCTCGGCGTTGTCGACGCTGGAGACGGAAAAACCCGCCTTCTCGAGCAGCGTGGTGAACACGCGAACGTCGGTGGGCGAGTCGTCAATGATGAGAATATTTGCCACACGTCCCCCTGGACGTCGTCTAGCGGTGGTGTTCGGTCAGCTCGCCGTCGCGTAGCGATGAATCGCGCCGAGAAGCTCGTCGCGGGTGAAAGGCTTGGTGAGGTATTGCTCGGCACCGACGATGCGTCCGCGCGCCTTGTCGAACAGGCCGTCCTTGGAGGAAAGCATGATCACCGGCGTACCGCGGAACTGGGCGTTGTTCTTGATCAGCGCGCAGGTCTGGTAGCCATCCAGGCGCGGCATCATGATGTCCACGAAGATGATGTTCGGCTTCTGGTCGGAAATCTTGGCCAGGGCCTCGAACCCGTCGACGGCGGTGAGGACGTCGCAGCCTTCCTTCTTCAGCAGGGTCTCGGCCGTGCGTCGGATGGTTTTCGAATCGTCGATGACCATGACCCGCAAACCACTCAGGTCGTTACCGCGTCCGTTTTCGTTCACTGCGCCCCCGTGCCACGCACAAAAAAACCGCAAATCCTGTCGCAGGATAGCCGGTTTCATGCCGACTATTCCGTGCGCCAGGTCGATGTCCGGAGCTTGGGGCCCCGGCGGCCCGCTCTTCGGCGTTCCTCCCGTCCGCTGTTTAATGGTTGGCCGGGTGTGAGTCAAGATGAATTGTTCTTAAAGGGAAAGTTCCCGCTGCCGAATTCGCCCCAAAATTCGCCGCCTTTACTAGACTTGGCACCTTTCCTGCCTACCGGGACACCACCCATGCCGCTCTCCGTCGCCGTCCTGATGGACCCGATCCGCGCCATCAAGATCGCCAAGGACACCACGTTCGCCATGCTGCTCGAAGCGTCCCGACGCGGGCACGCGCTGCTGTACATGGAACAGGGCGACCTTGCCCTGCGTGATGGCGAGGCCTGGGCACGGCTGCGGCCGCTCACCGTGAAGGAAGACCCGGCCGGCTGGTTCACGCTGGGCGAGCCCGTATGGCGACCGCTGGGCGAAATCGACATCGTCCTGGCGCGGAAGGACCCGCCGGTCGATTCCCAGTTCCTCTACGACACCATGGTCCTGGAACGCGCCCAGCGCGCCGGCTGCAAGGTGGTCAACGACCCGCGCTCGCTGCGCGACTGCAACGAGAAGCTGTTCGCGCTGGACTTCCCCCAGTGCATCGTCCCGACCCTGGTGTCGCGCGATCGCGGGGAGCTGAAGCAGTTCGTCGCCGAACATGGCGAAGCGGTGCTCAAGCCGCTGGATGGCATGGGTGGGCGCGGCATCTTCCGGGTCCGCACCGGCGACAGCAACCTCAATTCCATGCTCGAGACGCTGCTCGACGGCAACCGCCACTTCACCATCGCGCAGAAGTACATCCCCGAGATCACCTCGGGCGACAAGCGCATCCTCCTGATCGACGGCGAACCGGTGCCTTATGCCCTCGCCCGCATTCCCCAGGGCGACGAATTCCGCGGCAACCTCGCCCAGGGCGGCCGGGGCGTAGGCATTCCGTTGTCCGACCGCGATCGCTGGATCGCCGCGCAGATCGGTCCGGAACTGGTCCGTCGCGGGCTCCGCTTCGTCGGCCTGGACGTGATCGGCGACTACCTGACCGAGATCAACGTCACATCTCCGACGGGCGTCCGCGAACTGGATGCCCAGTTCGGCATTAACATCGCCGGGCTGATGTTCGACGCGATCGAGGCCCGATGACGACCCGCGCCACCGGCGCCGACCTGTTCGGCGCGACCCTGCTGTTCTCGCTGCTGCTGCACGGTGTCGTCATCCTCGGCATCACCTTCGAAGCGGAAAAGCCCAAACCGAGCGTGCCCACGCTCGACGTCACCCTCGTGGACGTCGCCAACCAGGAACAGCCGGACAAGGCCGACTTCCTGGCCCAGGCGAACAACGCGGGCGGTGGCGACAAGGACAAGGCGGCCCGGCCCTCCGAGCCCCTGTCCGGCCCGTTGCCCACGCCCAACCAGGGCGCCACCACCGAACCGAAGGAAGCGCAGGCCCCGGCACCGCGCGAGGCCATGCCCGACCAGTTGCTGACGACCTCGGGCGAGACGGCCTTTGCCGTGGACACCACGCGCGAACAGACCGAGCAGAAGGATCGCCCGCTGCCGATCTCGGACGAAGAGGTGCAACGCAAACTGGAAATGGCCCGGCTGGCCGCCGAGGTCCGCGAGCAGTCGCAGGCCTACGCGAAGCGACCGAAGAAGAAATTCATCTCCTCGAACACCCGCGAGTATGTCTACGCCGCCTACATGAAGGGCTGGGTCGGCCGCGTCGAACGCGTGGGCAACCTCAACTACCCGGATGAAGCGCGACGCCAGGGCGTCTATGGCGAACTGGTGCTTACCGTGGGCCTGAACCGGGACGGTTCGATCAAGAGCATGGACGTGATCAAGAGCTCGGGCCACAAGCTGCTGGACGACGCCGCCCAGCGCATCGTCCGCCTCGCCGCGCCGTTCCCCTCCCTGCCCGATGACAAGACCCGGGTGGACGAGCTGTACATCACGCGCACCTGGCAGTTCCTGCCGGGTAACGTGCTACGAAACTACTGAGCGCCCTTTAGCAGCTGGTCCGCCTCACTCACGTAGGCCTTACTCGCCTTCCTGTCCCAGACGCATAGCTCGCGCCCCGGCCGGTTGTTCATGTGTTTCTGTGGATAACGCCCGGCGAGGACGAGCGCCGTGACGGGCACGCGGTCGTCGTACTGGATCGGGCCGCCCACCGGCTTGACGTCCTTCAGTCCACTGGCCGCGATGCAGGCCTTCGTAAGCCGTTGGTTGTAGTCCTTCCAGGCGTCGGGCGCGGAGGCGTTCGTGACGCTGGCGAAGAGCATCCCGGCTGCCACAAAACCCTTTGCAAACATCGTCTTCCGCATAACGGTGTCTCCTTGTGAACGGGCGCACAAGGTAAGCGTCGTGGGCTGAACATTCGCACACGGCTCATGTTCGTAGCAGCTACAATGTGGCCATGACGATCGCCACCACCTTCGCAGGGCAATTTCTCATCGCCATGCCCTCGCTGGTCGAGCCGCCCTTTGCGCGCGGTGTCGCCTTCCTGTGCCAGCACGGCGAAGACGGTGCGGTCGGCCTCCTGATCAACCAGCTCTCCGACTACCGGCTGGGCGATGTCCTCGCGCAGATGAACCTGGAATGCGAAGACACCGAGCTCGCCGACCACCCGGTCCTGATCGGTGGCCCCGTCCAGCAGGAGCGCGGCTTCGTGCTCCATCGCGAACCCGGCAACTGGGATTCCAGCTACCGCGTCAACGAAGACTGGTCGGTCACCACCTCCCGCGACATCCTCGTGGCCATGGCCGCGGGTGAAGGTCCGCGCCGCGCGCTCGTCACCCTCGGCTATGCCGGCTGGCAAGCCGGGCAGCTCGAACAGGAAGTGATGGAGAACGCCTGGCTGACCACGCGAGCGGACGAACGCGTCGTCTTCGACACCCCCATCGACGAACGCTGGATCGCCGCCGCGCGCAAGCTCGGCGTACAAGACCCCTCGCAGCTGGCCGGCTACGCCGGTCACGCCTGAGCCGGGGCGCGATGAGCTGCCTGTTCGGCTTCGATGTCGGGACGAAGATCGTCGGCGTGGCCGTTGGCAATCGCCTTACCGGCACGGCCCGCGCGCTCGCCGCCGTGCCCGTCCGTGACGGCGAGCCGGACTGGAACACCCTCGACACCCTGCGCCGCGAATGGCTTCCGGCGGAACTCGTCGTGGGCCTGCCTCTCGACAACGAGGGCAAGGAACAGCCGATGACCCGTACGGCGCGGCGCTTCGCCGAACGCATCGGCCAGCGCTACGCCCTTCCCGTCGCCTTCGCCGACGAGCGCATGAGTTCGCAGGAGGCCGCGCGGCGATTTGCCGCCGGACGCGCCGCGGGCACGCGAAAACGCTCTGATGCGAAGTCCATCGATGCCGAGGCCGCCGCCGTGATCCTCGAGTCGTACCTCGTGCAGGCCACCCCTTTCCCATCACCTTGAGGACGTCATGTCACAACGCCTGCGCCATCTGACCACCCTCGAGAATCTTCCGCGCGAAACCATTGAGCGCCTGCTCGACCGCGCCAACAGCATGCGCGAAGCCACCGCGCACGGCACGCGGAAGCTCGACCTGCTTGCCGGCCGCACCGTGCTCAACCTGTTCTTCGAGCCGTCCACGCGTACCCGCACGTCATTCGAACTGGCCGCGCGCCGCCTCGGCGCCGACGTGATCAACTTCGACATCGGGTTCTCCTCGACGGCCAAGGGCGAGGAACTGTTCGACACGCTGCACACGCTGGAAGCGATGCACCTGGACACGATCGTCGTGCGCCACAAGGAATCGGGCACGCCTGAAGCGCTGGTACGCCATGCGATGAGCGGCGTGGCCGTGGTGAATGCCGGCGACGGCAACCGCGCGCATCCCACCCAGGGCCTGCTCGACGCGCTGACCATCCGCAACCACCACCCGGATTTCCGCAGGCTTCGCATCGTGATCTGCGGCGACGTGCGCCATTCGCGCGTGGCCCGCTCCGACGTGCAGGCGTTTTCGGCGCTGGGGGCGAAGGACATCCGCCTGGTCGGCCCCTCCTCGCTGCTCCCGGCCGAAGGCGAGCTTGCCAACGTCACCTTCCACGACGACTTCGACGAGGCCATCGAAGGCGCCCACGCCGTGATCATGCTGCGCCTGCAGAAAGAGCGCATGGCCTCGACCGACCTGCCCGACGAAGCCGCCTATTTCGACCGCTACGGCCTCGACACCCGCCGCCTCGCCCTGGCCGCCAAGGGCTGTCTGGTGATGCATCCGGGCCCGATCAACCGCGGCATCGAGATCGCGCCGGACGTGGCGGATGGCGCCCAGTCGCGCATCCTCGAACAGGTCGGCAACGGCGTATTCGTGCGCATGGCCGTTCTGGCGGAAGTGATGGGCCGCTAAGCCCGTAGGATTTTGCGCCGGACGTGCCTCCAGGGGCCCATGGCGGCACGCCGGTTCCGGCATAATGACCGGACCAAGGGAAAACCAAACAATGGGATACAGAATGCGACCGACGAAGCGACTGCTCGCGCTCGGCGTCGCCAGCGTGCTGCTGGCGGCCTGCGGCCACAAGGACAAGGACGCCCCGCTGGCCTTCGTGCCGGCCGACACGCCTTACGTGCTGGCGAACCTCGACACGCTCGATGACGACGCCTATGAAGCCATGCTCGCCCAGGCCAATAGCGAGCTGCCCAGCCAGGTCGTGCAGATGAAGTCCGTTGCGACGGACCTCGAGGCGAAGGGCAATGCCGAAGGCGCCCGCCTGCTCAAGGCCTTCGCCGCCGAGTTCGACGGCAAGACCGCCGAGGCCGCGCTCAAGAACATGGGCCTGGACGTGAAGACCGGTTCCGCCATTTATGGTCTCGGCCTCAGCCCGGTCGCCCGTGTGGCCCTGGCCGACCCGGCAGCCTGGGACGCTTTCGTGGGTCGCCTCGAAACCGCCTACGGCAAGAAGCTGGACACCGCCGATGCCGGTGGCCAGGCCTATCGCCACGTCACCCTCGCCGATTCCGGCGTGCAGTTGGTCATTGCCACCGTCGGCAAGCAGGCCGTGGTCTCGCTCCTGCCGGCCGACGCGGCCCAGCCGCTGATCCGCCAGGCGCTCGGCGCCGATCGCCCGGAAAAGAATCTCCAGGACGATGGCCGCCTCGCCGACCTCGCCAAGGACAAGGGTTACAAGGATTACGCCGTCGGCCAGGTCGACGTCGTCCGCCTTCTGCCGCTCGTGGCGGCCGGCAAGGATCCGCTGTTCTCCTCGTTCCTCAAGGCCCAGTCCGCCAAGACCGGTGAGCCGGTGCCCGCGTTGCCGGCCAGCTGCCAGACAGAAGCCAGCCGCATCGCCGCACGCGTGCCCTCGCTCAGCTTCGGCTACACCCGTCTTGACCTGCATCATCAGGAACAGCGCGTCGACGTGGCGCTCGCCGATGACATCACCAAGGCCTTCTCGGGCCTGAAGGTGGAACTGCCGGGTCTTGGTAAGGACGCCAGCGCCCCGTTCGATGTCAGCCTCGCCCTGCCTGTCGAGCAACTCCGCACGTTCTTCACCGCGCAGTCCGAAGCCGTGGCCGCCAAGCCGTTCGAATGCCCGGCCTTCGTGAGCATGAACGACAGCTTCGCGAAGCTCGGTTCGACGATGCAGCAGGCCGCGATCCCGCCGTTCGGCGACATCCGTGGCGTGCGCATCGCGCTCGACTCGTTCAAGCCCGCCGCCGCGGGCCAGCAGATGCCGACCTTCACCGGCCGCGTCCTGCTCGCCACGCGCAACCCCGCCGGCCTGCTCGCGATGGGCCAGGCCATGCTCGGCGGCGACCTGAAGCTGGCTGGCGACGGCAAGCCCGCGCCGCTGCCGCCGAAACTCACTGGCATGCTCGGCATGCCCGCCTGGGCGGCGATGAATGGCCAGGCCATCGTCATCGGTCTGGGCGACGGTGAAGACGCCAAGCTCGACGAGATGCTGATGGGCGCGACGGGCGACGCGGGTCGCCTTAGCCGCCTGCATCTCAACGGCGACATGTACCGTGCCTGGGTCGATGTCATGGCCGACAAGGCGCAGTCCTATGCCAACGCCATGACCGAAGCTTCCGGCGCCGATGGCGCCCCGGACGACCAGGCCGCGCAGACGTCGGCGGCACTGCGTTCGAAAGCCCAGTTCGAAGCGATGAAGTCGCAGGCTGCACGCATCGTGCAAGTTGGCGGCGAAGCGCACATGGACGAAAAGGGCCTCGTGATCTCGGGTGCGGTCGAATACAAGTAAGCGATCGCTCCGAGTGTTGAGAAAACGCCCGCACACGCGGGCGTTTTTTTTGCCTCATGAACGGTGTGAAGAAATGATGTCGAAGCACTAGCCGTCATCCTGAACGGAACGAATTTCCCGGCACGAATCGTTCACGGATGCGCTGTTTCCATAGGCCCCGCGAACCGGCAGCCACAGTGCGCGGCGCCATCGCCAGCCCCATTCAGTGCGAGACAAAGGAGTTCACCATGACCCAAGCCAATTTCCGTAAGGCCCTGTTTGCCGCCGCCCTCGTCGCCGGTCTCGGCACTGTCCCGTTCGCACAGGTGAATGCCCAGGACTCCGCCGCGGCCGCCTCGAAGGGCGACAACCAGACCGTTGCCGGCAAGGCCGACGACACGTGGATCACCACGAAGGTCAAGTCCGAATTCGCCGCCAACAAGAGCGTCAAGGCCACCGATATTTCGGTCAGCACCAACGACGGCGCGGTCACCCTGACGGGTACGGTCGCCACGGCGAAGGAAAAGAGCCACGCCGAATCGATCGCCAAGAAGGTGAAGGGCGTGAAGAGCGTCGACGCCAGCGGCCTGACCGTTTCGGCTGCCGCTGCCGACAAGTAAGCGTCACATAGCGCAGATGCGCAAAGGGAGCCGCAAGGCTCCCTTTTTTTGTTGCGGGCTTCGGCTTCTCAGCGGTGCAACATGCCACCGAACGTGTTGCGATCGTTGCTCTTGTCGATCTCGACGCCTTCGAGGCCCTGCGAGAGCGTATGCGCATCGCCACCCTGGGCGAGCTTGATGCGCAGGCGGACTTCGTTGGAGCTGTCCGCGTGGCGCAGCGCATCCTCGTAGGAGATCTCGCCGGCGTGGTAGAGCTCGACCAGGCTCTGGTCGAACGTGCGCATGCCAAGCTGGTTGGAATCGCGCATGAGCTCCTTGAGCTTGTGGATCTCGCCCTGGCGAATGTAATCCTGCGCAAGCGGCGTACCCAGCAACACTTCCACCGCCACGCGACGTGCCTTGCCATCCGGTGTCGGGATCAGCTGCTGGGCGACGATGCCCTTCAGGTTCAGCGACAGGTCCATGAACAGCTGTTGGCGGCGGTCTTCCGAGAAGAAGTGAAGGATGCGGTCCAGCGCCTGGTTGGCATTGTTCGCGTGAAGCGTGCACAGGCAGAGGTGGCCGGTTTCCGAGAAGTTGATGGCATGCTCCATCGTCTCGCGGGTACGCACTTCGCCGATCATGATCACGTCGGGCGCCTGGCGCAGCGTGTTCTTCAGCGCGTTTTCCCAGCTGTCGGTG
>DATNJP010000441.1:0-7784 GCA_035603855.1 Luteibacter sp.
CGCGCAGAGCGTGAAGTAAAGCCCCGCCATCCATCCATTCGTCGCCGTCCCCATGGTCCGTCACGGACCCCATCGCAGGAGAACCACCATGAACACGATCGCTACCAAGAAGTCCCGCACCAGCTTCGCCGCTGCCGCCGCCCTCGTGGCCCTCGCCGTCGCTTCGATCGGCTCGCCCGTCCGCGCCGCCGATGGCGCCGCCCAGAAGGAAGAGCCGGGCCGCTGCTACGGCGTGAACTCGTGCAAGGGCCAGAGCCTCTGCGCTACCGCCAAGCACGACTGCAAGGGCCTCAACAGCTGCAAGGGCGAAGGCGTCGTCGTGAAGACCCCGAGCGAATGCAAGGCCGCCGGCGGCACGTTGACCGAGCCGAAGTAAGCGCAGGACGGGGCCGGCATTCACCGGCCCCATTTCTCCCCGATCAAGGACACCACCATGTTCACGCCTCCCCCGACGTTCTCCGGCTACGGCCTCGGCCTTCGCAAGGAGCACTACCGTGACTTCCTCGAGACCGATGTACCGGTCGACTTCGTCGAGGTGATCTCCGAAAACTTCATGGTGGATGGCGGACAGCCGCGGCATATCCTGCGCCAGGTGCGCGAGAAACATCCCGTGGCACTGCATGGCGTCTCGATGTCCATCGGCTCCTCGGATGGCCTCGATATCGACTACCTGCGCAAGCTGAAGGCGCTTGCAGACGAAGTGCAACCACTCTTCGTTTCCGACCACCTCAGCTGGTCGCGCATCGCCGGCTTCAATTCGCACGACCTGCTGCCCGTTCCGTATACCGACGAAGCGCTGGCGATGGTCTGCCGCAACATCGACATGGCACAGGAAATACTGGGCCGCTCCATGCTCTTCGAGAATCCCTCCAGCTACGTTGCCTTCGAAGGCGCCACGATGACGGAATGGGAGTTCATCGCGGAAATGTCGCGGCGCACGGGCTGCGGCCTGTTGCTCGACGTGAACAATGTCTTTGTCAGCGCCAGCAATCATGGCTTCGACGCGCACGCCTTCCTGCGAGGCATCCCTGCCGATCGCGTGCGCCAGGTGCATCTTGCCGGGCATACCGAAGGTGCCGGCATGCTCATCGACACGCACGACCAGCCGGTCTGCGATGACGTGTGGGCACTCTATGCAACGGCGATGTCGCTGCTAGGGCCGGTAGCGACGATGATCGAGCGCGACGATTCGATTCCGCCGCTGGCCGAACTGATGGCTGAGCTCGACAAGGCGCGTGGCATCGGCAGCCGCCAGCAGCACCAGGAGGCCGCATGAACCTCGCCGAGTGGCAGCGTGAGTTCCGCACGTGGCTGGTCACGCCCTCCGACGAAGCGGCGACACGCTTCGGTGCCGGAGCAACGGCCGGACTGGCGGTGTACCAGAACAATTACCGCGCCCAACTTATGAGCTGCCTCGAAGTGAGCTATCCGCAGGTACGCCGCTGGATCGGCGATGACGCGTTCAGGGAAGCCTCGATCAACCATATCGAGCGGCATTCGCCGCAGACCTGGACACTCGACCACTACGGCCGCGACTTCCCCTCGACACTTCTGTCCATGTATCCGCGCAATCCCGACCTGCAGGAACTTGCCTGGATCGAGTGGGCCCTTTCGGAAGCCTTCGTGGCTGGCGACGCCGCATCCATGCCCGCGGATGCACTGTCGCACGTCGATTGGGACGCGGCGCGCCTCGTGTTCACACCCAGCCTTCGAATGCATGCGGCGAGGACAAACGCTGGGGACATCTGGTCCGCGCTCGAAGCGGACACGGACGTGCCCGAGGGATCGATGCTCGATGCCCCGGGCGGATACGTCGTATGGCGTCGTGGCTTCACTTCGCGACTGAAACGCGTCGACGCCGTGGAGTACGCGGCACTCTGCTCATTGCGCGACGACGACCGCTTCGCTGTGTTGTGCGACACGTTGGTCGAACATCTCGACGAGGAAGATGGCGTCGCCAGGGCCGGGACGCTGCTTGCCGATTGGCTGGGTGCCGCCATCGTCGTTGCCGTCGACGGCTGATTCCGCGAGGCGAACGGGAGGAAGAATGGCGCGCCTGGAGGGATTCGAACCCCCGACCAATGGCTTCGGAAGCCACTACTCTATCCGGCTGAGCTACAGGCGCGTAACAGCGGACCGGCATTGTAGCGGGAATGGCCCGGGCGGCCTAGCCTCGCTGTCAGGCCTTGGCCGGGGCGGCCTCGGTGCCCGCCGCGGCGGCTCGTAGGCTTTCCCTGTAGCGCCGGCTGCACGGCAGGACGGTGCCGTCAGCCATGTGCAACCGCGCGTCGCCCGCATCGAGCGGTTCGATGGCGGTCACCTGGCCCAGCTGGACAACGTAGCTGCGATGGGCGCGGACGAAGACCGAGGGGTCGAGCTTGGTCTCCAGCGCGGCGAGCGTGCTGCGTAGCGGATAGTCGCGGCCGCGCACGCGCAGGTTCACGTAGTTTCCCGAGGCCTGGGCCCATTCGATGTCGGCCGTGGCCACCAGGAAATCCTTGCCGAGCTTGCGCACGAGAAAGCGCTCGGGACGATCGACCGGTTCCACGGGCGGCCCCTCATCCGGGACGTCGAGCAATCGCGCCTCGCCGTGCACCTGACGCCCGAACCACTCCACCATGTGCCAGAACGCCACGATGATGAAGTAGGTGCGCACATCCTTCAGGTATTCGTAGATGGCTTGCAGGCCCAGGGAGCCGGGATCGAAATGCGCCCCGCCGAGCCGGTAGGCCACGACGCGCAAGAGGTCCATCCCGATGACGTGCAGCGCGCTCCAGAGGACACTGCCCAGGAAGTACAGCGGCAGGTATCGGCGCCAGGTGTCCGCATGCAGTGGCCAGCGGTCGCAGGCGCGGAGCAGGAACGGCAGCATCAGCAGCGAGACGAGGATGCTGGTGCATTCGTTCGCGGCGATCTGCCAGGTCTGCACGGCGATGCCGTAGCGGTCCGCGTCGATTCGCGAGGTGAGGGTGTTGCCGATGGCCGAGCTGCCGAACACCACGACCCAGAAGGCGATCATGAACCGGCGGCGACGGCGATGGTCGCGGTCGAGTTCAAGGCCGGGTGGAGAAGGGGCTCGGGTCATGCGCCCATAGTAGCGTTGTACGAAAACGAGAGGGGCGCCCTTCGGCGCCCCTCCTTGTTGCTTACTTCGCCTTGTACAGCTCGCCCAGCCAGTCGGGCTTGCTCTTGTCCCGCTCGAGGTGCGGGTACTTGAGGCCTTCGTGGTAGTCGATCTTGATCGTCTTGTACTGGTCGAAGTTCTTCACCAGCAATTCGATCGGCGCCTTGTCGGTCTTCGCGGTGGTGACGGCATCCTTCAGCGCGTCGCCGTCGAATTCCTTGTTGTTCACCGCGATGATGTGCATGCCCGGCGACAGGCCGGCGTTGAAGGCCGGACCGTCCCAGCGCACGTCGGCGATATCACCCTTCGACGATACGGCGAAACCGGCCGAGTAGGTCAGGTCGGTGAAGTGACGACGCGCTTCGAAGGCCTTCACGGCTTCCGAGGGCTTGTCGTTGTACACGAGCGTCCAGCCGCCACGCGCGATGCCTTCGATATCACCCTTGTGACCATCGACGCGGTCGCGCAGGTAGGTCGACCAGTCGTACGGCGTGATGCCTTTGAGCGTGGAGACCACTTCCTCGAAGGTGTACGGATTGACCTTCCAGTCGCCGTCCTTCATGCCGAAGAAGGCCTTCGCGAAATCGTCGAGCGAACGCTTGTTCTTGGTCAGCTCACGCAGCTTGGTATCGACGTCCAGCCAGATCATCTGGCCGCCCGAATAGTAGTCCTCGCTCATCTGGTAGTTGCGGTACGAGAGCGGGCGACGCTGGGCGATGGTCGGATCGTTGGTCGTGTCCTGGATGTTGCGCCACGACAGGCCCGGACGGCCCTTGTCGTAGGTGGCGGCGACGAGGGCGAGCAGGTCGCGAGCCTGGTCCTGCGAGACGAGACCCGAGCGCGCGGCGACGACGTTGCCCCAGAACTGCGTCTGGCCTTCGTACACCCACAGCAGGCTGTCACCCATCGGCACGTTGAAGCTCGGCGTGGCCAGGTCTGCGCCACGACGGTACTTGCCGTCCCACGAGTGGTTGTATTCGTGCGCGAGCAGGTCGCGGCCGAGCCAGCTCTTGTCCCACTCGGTGAAGTAGTTCGGCTGCGCGCTGTTCTCGGACGAGCGGTGATGCTCGAGGCCGATGCCGCCGAGCTTGTCGGTCAGTGCCAGCAGGAAGTCGTAGTGGTTGTAGTGACGCGCACCGTACAGCTTGTCCATCTGCTGGACGAGCTTGCGATGGATGTCGAGCGCTTCCGGCTTGATCTCCAGCGACTTGGCGCTGTCGGCCACGATGTTGAGGTGCACCGGCGAGCGACCGTTCGGATCGAGATCCACGCGCTTGAAGTAGCGGCCGGCGAAGATCGGCGAGTCCACGAGGTTGTCGTAGTCGATCGCCTTGAAGGTAACGGTGTCACCGTCCTTGCTGGCCTGCTCGAGGGCGCTACCGTACTGGAAGCCTGCCGGGAACTTGACCGACGGTTCGACCTGGATGCGGTCGGCGCGATAGCCCGCCGGATACAGCGACACCTGGTTCCACTCGACATTGACGATATCGGGCGTCATGACGATGCGGCCCTGGCGCGGATCCTGCGGCGTCAGCGTCTGGAATTCGACGTCCACCGAGGACGCGCCCGCCGGCACGTCGACATGGAACGCATAGACGTTGAACTCGTCACGCTTCCACTCGATGCGCTTGCCACCGGCGGTGACGACGAGGCCGGCGAACTGGTCGATCGGGCCGGTCGGCGAATGGTGGCCCGGGATCCACTCCGGGAACAGGAGGGTCAGCGGACCAGCCTGCGCGGGGATGTTCTCGCGCACGCGGAGGATGCGGTGATCGAGATCGGTGGCGTCGACGACAACCTTGAGGGTGCCGCTGAACGCAACGTCCTGGGGCGCGGGGACATCGTCCGCGCGGACAGCCGAAGCGCCGACACCGGCAAGGGCGGCCAGCAGCGCGGAGGCAAGCATGGTGGATTTCACAGTGTTCTCCCGTGGAACGAGGGGGTCGCCCAACCAGTCCGTGGTGAGCGGGTCGGCGCGTTCCCCTGAGGTTCGCGCAAGCCCTCGATCCTAAACGCCACCGTTCAGGGTTCCCTATGCCAGAGGTCACGGTCAGCCCGGCTCCTTCGGTCGTAAAATAGCGCGCCCGCACATACGGGGCCGCACGGCGTGGAGCCGGCGCACATCACCAGGAACAGGGAAATCATGCAAAAGGTCATGCATCTGGCGGCGGCTGCCGCCTTTCTTATCGCAGCTGGCACCACCGTCCACGCGTCAACCGATGGCGACGCATTCATCCGAGTCAACGGCGGCTCATCCCATATCAAGACTCACGAACTCGAAGTCCGTGACGACAACGATCGTGCCTACGGCCTGCTCGCGGGCTACCGATGGAACACCGCGTCGAATCTGGAAGTCGGTGTCGAAGCCGGCTACACCGAACTAGGAAAGCTGTCCCAGCACGAATCGACCATCGGGCCGTCAGTCGATCCTTTCGGGAACCTGATCGGATACCACTCCGACTTCACGTACAAGGCCAAGGCTGCCCTCGTGGGTGCCACGGGTCGCTGGGAATGGGCACCGCGCTGGGCGCTCGTGGGTCACGCGGGCATCGCACGATCGCACATCACGTCGGCTGGATCGGCAGGCCTGACGAGAAATGGAGTGCCTATCGGTGGACTCTTCGAGAACGAAAGCCACGTGTCGTCGACACATAACGGAGAGTACGCCGGTGTCGGCGTGGGCTTTGACGTTACGTCCCACATAGCAGTCAGTGCGAACTACGACCATTACTGGCTGAAGTCCGATAACTGGTACGGTGGTCAACACAATGTCGGTATCGGCGTATGGGGCATCGCCGCCGAGTTCCGCATGTAACGATGGGATTGGCCAGCTCCGGAACAGCGTTCCGGAGCTGGCCGCAGACTCAATTGCGCGAAGGGATCTTCAGGCCGCGCTGTACGGCGGGACGCGACATGCCGCGCTCCAGCCAGGCGATGACATTGCTGTACTCGTCGAAGCCCACCAGTTCGCGTGCGCCATAGAACGTGACCAGGTTGTTGACCCAGCCCAGCGTGGCGATGTCGGCGATGGTGTATTCGTCGCCGATGATCCAGTCGCGGCCGTCCAGTTGCTTGTCCAGCACGCCGAGAAGGCGCTTCGATTCGTTGACGTAGCGCTCCAGCGGGCGCTTGTCCTCGAACTCACGCCCGGCGAACTTATGGAAGAAGCCCACCTGGCCGAACATCGGGCCAATCGCCGCCATCTGGAAGAACACCCACTGGATGGTTTCCCAGCGCTTCGCCTCATCGGCGGGGAGGAAGCGGCCGGTTTTCTCGGCGAGGTAGAGAAGGATCGCGCCGGATTCGAACAACCCGATGGGCTTACCACCCGGGCCGTTCGGATCGATGATGGAAGGAATCTTGCCGTTCGGATTCAGCGACTCGTACTCGGGCAACTTGCTTTCGTTCTTGCCGATGTCGACGAGATGCGGCTCGTAGGGCAGGCCCAGTTCCTCGAGCATGATCGACACCTTTACCCCGTTGGGCGTCGGCAGCGAATAAAGCTGGATACGGTCCGGGTGGGCAGCGGGCCATACCGCCGTGATCGGGAAGAGCATGAGGTCGGACATAAAGGACGATCCTTCGAGGCGTGATTTCCGAAGGTAGGGCGTCACGTCGTCAGATTCAATGCCAGGCCGGCTGACGCGCGGATGGGCTATAGAGGGAATTGCACCGGCTTGCCGCGCTCCAGTGCCTTCAGCCTGTCGGCCACGCCGAGCGTGGCGAACGCCGCCGCCAATTGCTCCTGGCTCTCCTTGAAATGCACCCATCCCTCGTTGTGGACGGCGACGATGGCGGCGTCGGGAAATGCATGAGCCGCCTCCAGCACATCGTTGCTTCCCATCGTCATGTGAAACCGTCCGCGCGGTTCCGCCGCGCCCGCGAATGCCATCACGACGGCGGGCGAGTAACGTCGGGCGACCTCGGCTGTGCCCTCGTACCAGACGGTATCGCCCGTGACGTAGATCGCGTCCCCCGGTTTTTCGACGCCCAGCAGGAACCCGACGACGTCACCTGACAAGGGTTCGATCCCTACCGGACCGTGCCTTGCCGGTGTCGCGGTCACGAACAGCCGCTTGCCGTTCGCGCCCTCGAGAACGCGTGTCTCGAACGGCGCCATGCCCTGGGCGTTGCCGCCGAGCCGCTCGGCGCCGGCCAGCGTCGTGTATGTCGTGCCCACCGTCGGCAACATGGCCCGCCCCGCGCCGTCGAGGTTGTCCAGATGATGGTCGTGGCTGAGCAACACCGCATCCAGTGCACCCAGGTCTTCCACTGAAAGCGCCGGACCGGACGTCTTTTCGAAGTGCACGGGCGTCTTCCGGTAGAGGCCCGGCGGGTCGAAGGTCGGATCGGTAAGAAGCCGGAAGCCACCCACTTCGATCAGGGCGGTAGGGCCGCCTACCAGCGTGAGTGTCAGGGACGGAGCGGGCATGGTCGGGGTCCTGAAGGTTGCGATGGTCTCAAGGTAGGCGCCTGCGACCTCAAAGAAAATTCGCTAATCTCTCTCAATGGCTGATGAAATTCGCACAGGTCTGGACTGGGAAGACCTCCGTGTCTTCGTCGCGCTCGCGCGCCATGGAAGCCTGTCGGCGGCCGCGCGAGCGCTCTCGGTCACGCATGCCACGGTCGCGCGTCGCATCGCATCACTGGAAGAGACGCT
>DATNJP010000442.1:0-2074 GCA_035603855.1 Luteibacter sp.
CAGCCCGACCCGGCCCGTAGGGCAATAGATAAACGGCCGCTCTTCGCGGCCCTTCCTTTCCGGGTCGCCGCAGGCGTGGCCCCGAGGGTGGTACCCGCCGGCTCTTGCGACGTCGCAAAGCGAGGCCGAAGGCGAGCCAGCTAAACAACAAACAACAACCAAACCCCAAACCCCAGGCACTAATACGCCAATCGTGCCCAGCGAAGCTGTATGAAAAGCGAACCGCAAAGCACCATGCCATTCAGGATTCGGGTACAGTCGCCAGATGCGTCTGATTGCCATCATTTTCCTCTTGCTGTTCATTGCCGCCGGGATCGTTTTCGGGGCATTGAACGCCGACCTCGTGCCGTTCGACCTCGGCTTCGCCCAGCTGTCCCTGCCCAAGGGTGGGGCGATGCTCGCCGCCGTTCTTGTCGGATGGGTCCTTGGCGGTATCACCGCCTGGCTGGGTACGTCGTTCGCGCACCGGCGACGCCGGCGCGATCGCGGCGATCGCAAGGTAGCCAACGCGACGACCGCATGAACCCGATCTGGCTGTTGGCGCTCGTTCCCCCGCTGGCTTTCGCCTGTGGCTGGTGGCTCGCCCGCCGCAGCCATGTGCGGCGTTCCGGCGAACGGGTCAACGAACTTTCCTCCGATTACTTCCGTGGCCTGAACTACCTGCTCAATGAAGAGCAGGACAAGGCGCTGGAGGTCTTCCTGCGGCTGGCGGAGTACAACCGCGACACGGTCGAGACCCATCTCGCCCTCGGCAACCTGTTCCGTAAGCGCGGCGAAGTCGACCGGGCCATTCGCCTGCACCAGCACCTGGTATCGCGTCAGGGACTGTCCGATGAGATGAAGACGGTGGCCTTGCTCGAACTGGGCGAGGACTACATGCGTGCGGGCCTGCTCGACCGTGCCGAAACATTGTTTTCCGACCTGGTCGCGATGGATGCGCTGGCACCGTCGGCGCTCCGTCATCTCATTGCCATCTACCAGCATGAGCGCGAGTGGCATAAGGCGATCGATCATGCGCGCCGCCTGGAGACCATGACCGGAGAGGACGAGTCCGCGATGATCGCGCAGTTCTACTGCGAACTCGCCGAGCAGTCACGCCAGCATGGCGCGCGCACCGAGGCGCGCGAGTATATCCGTGAGGCTTTCACCTGCCAGGAAGACTGCGTTCGCGCCCACATGATCGCCGGTCGGCTGTCCTCCGAGGATGGCGAACTGGAACCCGCCATCGCGTCGTACGAAGCCGCCATCGCGGCCGACATCGCTTTCGTCCCGGAGATCCTTCCGCCGCTGCTCAACTGCTACGCGCGTTCGCAGCAGATGGATCGCGCCGAGACCTTCCTGCGCGAGATCATGGAGCGTTATCACGGCATCTCGCCCGTGCTGGCCTTGACCCGGTTGTACGAGGGCAGGGACGGTGAGCGTACAGCCATCGACTTCCTGACCGGGCAGTTGCGCAAGCGGCCGTCGGTGCGTGGACTCATGGCGCTCATCGACGCCACGATGGACAAGGTATCGGGCGAGGCGCGCGAGAACTACCTGATCCTGCGTGACCTCACACGCAAGCTGCTCGAGGGGCAGGCGATGTATCGCTGCAGCCGCTGCGGCTTCGGGGCCAAGGCGCATCATTGGCAATGCCCGAGCTGCAAGAGCTGGGGCACGGTGCGTCCTATCCACGGTGTCGCCAACGAATGACGCCCGTTTTCGCGAGCGCCGGCCAGGCCCTCATCGGCTGCGTGCTGGTCGCCTTCCTCGTCTCCTTCATGAGCGTGCGCGTCGCCATCGCATATGCGCACCGTCGCGGCATGCTCGATGCGCCGGGCAAGCGACGTTCGCATTCCATACCGACGCCGCGCGGCGGAGGCATCGGCATCGTCATCGGTGCGCTGGCCGGCATGCCGGCCGCCTTGCTGCTCCTTCCGGTGTCGCCGGGTGCCGGGGTGGTCGCGGCTTTCTCGGTGGCGGTTATCGCCGTAGCGGCCATCGGCTGGCTGGACGACCACGGTTCCTTGCCGATCAAGCCCCGGCTACTGATTCAGCTGGCAGCTACCTTGCTGCTCTGCGTGGCCGTGGCCTC
>DATNJP010000443.1:0-3521 GCA_035603855.1 Luteibacter sp.
GTCGCTGTCGCTGTCGAGCGTCGAGCAGTCCGGAGCAGCCGGGGCGGGAGCAGCGGCGGGAGCCGGAGCAGCCGGCGGCTCGCCGAAGCGCGAGACGATCGAGAAGCCAAGGAACCAGTCGCCGTAGCCGTTCTCGCTATCGTTGGTCTTGTCGTCCCAGTCGTAGCGGTAACCGGCTTCCACGCGGAAGTCCGAGCTGTCGGTGATGGTCTTGGACACGCCGACGCCGAGTTCGGCAGCCGGGGACCAGCCATTGTCCGACGGGTTGTGGTGGTACGAACCCATCACACCAGCGAGCAGGTACGGACGCCAGCTGTCCCACGCACCAGCGTAGAAGCGGGCGGCAACGCCGTAGCTGTTGTTCGACCAGTGGCCCACGCCATCGTTATCGCGCTTGGTGCGATCAGCGAAGATGTCGATCGACGCGTTGCTGGAGATGAACTTGCCGACGCCCAGGCCGTAGTAAACCTGGCGGCTGTTGGTGTTGCGGTCCGTGTCGTTGTAGTAACCGCCGACAGTCGGGGCGATGTACCAGCGGCCGTCATAGCCATTACCCGCCGTATCGGCGGACTCCTGCGCGTGAACGGCACCCACGCCGCCCAGGGCCAAGCCGATCAGCAAAAACAAGCCCTTACGTTTCATCGGTGTCTCCTCATTATTGGTATTCGCGTCCGCGCTCCACCCCAGACGGAAATCGCGCGTAGAACTCTTATCGAATCCGGGGACTTCTGCCGTCCCTCGCTTTAAACCCCTTCAACGGGCGGCGGCAGTTTAGCAAAAATCAAACAATTGGGCACATGCCAAAAACCGCCGTTCATACTTGAGTCACAGCCATTATCAAGCCGTGAAGAGTGTCATGAACTCGTGAATGGGCATGGCGTCCAGGGTTTCCGGGGAGGAAGTGACCGCCAGGACCTTCTCGACCCGCTCGACAGGCCACTCGGCGCGGAGGGCGGACTCGAATTTCTTCAGCAGGACGGGAATGCCCTCGGCGCGGCGCTTGCGATGGCCAATCGGGAAATCGATCGAGACCTTTTCGGTCGACGAGCCATCCTTGAAGAAAACCTGCACCGAATTGCCGATGTAACGCTTTTCAGGATCGAAGTAATCCTTGGTGAATTGCGGATTCTCGACCACCGTCATTTTGTCTCGCAGGGCGTCGATACGCGGGTCGGCGGCCACGGAATCGTTGTAATCATCAGCGGTGAGACGGCCGAAAATGAGCGGCACGGCGACCATGTACTGGATGCAGTGGTCACGGTCGGCGTAGTTGGCCAGCGGGCCGGTCTTGTCGATGATGCGGACGCCAGCTTCCTGCGTCTCGATGACGACCTTCTCGATCTGGTCGATGCGGTCGGCCACCTGGCCGTGCAGGGCCATGGCGCACTCCACGGCGGTCTGGGCGTGGAACTCCGCCGGGAAGCTGATCTTGAAGAGCACGTTCTCCATCACGTAGCTGCCGAACGGACGCTCGAACTCGAACGCGTTGCCCTTGAAGGCCACGTCGTAGAAGCCCCAGGTCTTCGCGCTCAGCGCCGACGGGTAGCCCACCACGTTGCGGTAAACCGCGTTGATGGCGTGCGTCACGGCGCGGCGGCATGCGTCGCCGGCGGCCCAGCTCTTGCGCGGACCGGTATTCGGCGCGTGGCGGTAGGTGCGCAGCGCGCCATTGTCGATCCAGCTGTGCGAGACCGCCGTGGTGATCTGCTCCTTGCCACCGCCCAACATGGCCGTGGTGACGGCCGTGGAGGCCAGGCGGACCAGGATCACGTGGTCCTGGCCAACCCGGTTGAAGCTGTTCTTGAGGGCATAGCAGCCCTGGATCTCGTGCGCCTTGATGGCGTAGCCCAGCACGTCACGCACGGTAAGGGGCTTGCCGCCCTCCTTCACCGCCTTGCGCGAGAGGTAGTCGGCGACGGAGAGGATCGCGCCGAGGTTGTCCGACGGGTGACCCCACTCGGCGGCCAGCCAGGTGTCGTTGAAGTCCAGGTAGCGGATCTGGGTACCGATGGCGAACGCGGCCTGGACCGGGTCCAGCACGTGCGAGGTGAACGGCACGCGGACACCGCCTTCCATCACCGCACCCGGCACGATCGGGCCGAGGTGCTTCACGCAATCCGGGAACTTCATTGCCAGGGCCGAGCAGGCCAGCGAGTCCAGCAGCATGTAGCGCGCGGTGTCGTAGGCCTCCTGCGAGTCGATCTTGTAATCGGCTACGTAGTTGGCGATGTCCACCAGCGGCTGGTCCGGATCGGGACGCGTGGCGGAACGGATATCGTGTGCGCTCATGGACTTCACTCGCGAGGGGTTTGGGAAAGCCGGCGATTTTAACCGGTGACCCCGGGGTGATGTCTTGCCGCGCTGCATCCCAACAGTGACAATGCCCACCTACTACCACCCAAAGGGGAGTAGTTCCGCGGGGCCCTTCAAGGGTTCCGTGCGCAACGATCGTCAGTACGGGTGCCCCAAGCGCCCCGGTCGTCGCGGTGGCATCGCGCCAGGAACGAGACTTTTGCGGTGACGACGGGCGCGCGTACCCGTCGCCGCCGCATTGGTCCACACAGCGCGCGAAGGGCCTTACCGCATGGATTTCCTGACACCCGAGTTCTTCTCCGGCCTCGCCGCCATCATCCTGCTGGACCTGGTGCTGGCGGGCGACAACGCGATCGTCATCGCGCTGGCCGCCCGTAACCTGCCCCGCCACCTGCAGAAGAAGGCGGTGTTCTGGGGCACGTTCGGCGCCATCGCGATTCGTGTCCTGCTCACCTTCGCAGTGATCTGGCTGCTCAAGCTGCCCGGCCTCATGCTGATCGGCGGCCTGCTGCTCCTGCCGATCGCCTGGAAGCTGCTGAAGCACGAGGAGCACGACCCGAACATCACCCCCGCGTCCAGCTTCTGGGCCGCCATCCGCACCATCGTCGTGGCCGACGCCCTCATGGGCCTGGACAACGTGCTGGCGATCGCCGGCGCGGCCAAAGGCCATATGGGCCTCGTGGTACTCGGCCTCGCCATCAGCGTGCCGCTGGTGGTCTGGGGCTCCACGCTGATCCTCCGGTTGATCGAGCGCTTCCCGATCGTCGTCTACATCGGCGCAGGCGCCATCGCCTGGACGTCCGCACGCATGATCGCCCACGACCATCTGGTGGCACCGTGGTTCGACGCCCGCCCCTGGGCACCGTGGCTGCTCGACGCGGTGCTGGTGCTGGGCATCTGCGTGGGCGGCTGGCTATGGGCACGCCGCGCCCAGCGCAAGGCGCTTCCCGCTTCGTAGGCGCCTGTGCGGGTGGCGGGGCGGTAAGAGCCGGCGGGTACCACCCTCGGGGCCACGCCTCCGGCGACCCGGAAAGGAAGGGCCGCGAAACGCGGCCGTATTCTTATTGCCCTACGGGCCGGGTCGGCGCCCCACCGGAGGTTTCCGATTCGACCTCCTGTCTCAGCGGAAACGGCCGGCCCTCCATGGCCGGCCCCCTGCGGGCTTTTTCCACTCGCTGCCCTCGCCTACGGCTACCGGCCCCGAGGGT